>DAIPYT010000022.1:0-20548 GCA_036782595.1 Mycobacterium sp.
GCTGGCCGGCAACCCTCCAACCGCGGTGGGGTGCCCTGGGTGATGACCAGGTTGAGCAGCCACCACGCGGCTGCACGGCAAGCGCGGGTCCGCCATGACGGGCCCCCCGAGTAGACAGGGAAACCTGATGCGGAGCCCTCATATGTGTCGCTGTCGCTGAACGCGAGCTAATCCAGCCCCCGTGTACCCAGCCCAGCTGCCCAAGGAGTTTCACCCCCATGACCATCCCCCCTGATTCCAACCCTGATTCCTGGTCGTTCGAGACCAAGCAAATCCACGCAGGTCAGAGCCCAGACACCGCCACCCGTGCCCGGGCGCTGCCGATCTACCAGACCACCTCTTACACCTTCGAGAACACCGACCACGCCGCCGCGCTGTTCGGGCTCGCCGAGCCGGGCAACATCTACACCCGGATCATGAACCCGACCACCGACGTCGTCGAACAGCGCATCGCCGCACTCGAGGGCGGAGTGGCCGCCCTGCTGCTGTCCTCGGGCCAGGCAGCCGAGACCTTCGCGATCCTCAATCTGGCCGGCGCCGGTGACCACATCGTCTCCAGCCCGCGGCTCTACGGCGGCACCTACAACCTGTTCCACTACACGTTGCCCAAGCTGGGGATCGAGACCACGTTCGTCGACGACCCCGATGACCTGGACTCCTGGCAGGCGGCGGTGCGCCCCAACACCAAGGCCTTCTACGGCGAGACGATCTCCAACCCGAAGATCGACATCCTGGACATCCCCGGAGTCGCCGAGGTGGCGCACGCCAACGGCGTGCCGTTGATCGTGGACAACACCGTCGCCACGCCCTACCTGATCCAGCCGATCTCCCTCGGCGCCGATATCGTCGTGCACTCGGCCACCAAGTACCTCGGCGGGCACGGGACGGCCATCGCGGGCGTGATCGTCGACGGTGGCAACTTCGACTGGACGGCTTCCCAGAAATTCCCGGGGTTCACCGACCCCGATCCCAGTTACCACGGCGTGGTGTTCGCCGATCTGGGCGCGCCGGCATTCGCGCTCAAGGCCAGGGTGCAACTGCTGCGCGACCTCGGTTCGGCACCGGCACCGTTCAATGCGTTCCTGATCGCGCAGGGACTCGAGACGCTGAGCCTGCGGATCGAGCGGCACGTGGCCAACGCCCAGCGGGTCGCCGAGTTCCTCTCGGACCACCCCGAGGTCACCAGCGTCAACTACGCCGGGCTGCCGACCTCACCCTGGTTCGAGCGGGGAAAGAAGCTGGCACCGAAGGGAACCGGGGCGGTGCTGTCCTTCGAATTGACCGGCGGCATCGAGGCCGGAAAGGCTTTCGTGGACGCGCTGCAACTACACAGCCACGTGGCCAACATCGGGGACGTGCGTTCCCTGGTGATCCACCCGGCATCCACCACCCACCAGCAGCTCTCCGCGCGGGAACAGCTGGCCAGCGGGGTCACCCCCGGCCTGGTGCGGCTGGCCGTTGGGCTCGAGGGAATCGACGACATCCTGGCCGATCTCGAGCGGGGGTTCGCCGCCGCCGCGAGAGTCGATAGACCCAGCGCCGTGGCGGCCCATTGAGGGATCCGGACATGACTATTTCCGACGAGCGCTTGCGCGAAGAGGAACGTTTGGGCACTGCCCTTGAGCGCGTCGAGACCCTCCCAGCGGAGGGTGAGATCGGTGTGGTCGATATCGGCCCGCTGACCCTGGAAAACGGCACAGTGATCGACGACGTGTCGATCGCCGTGCAGCGCTGGGGAGAGCTGTCCCCGAACCGGGACAACGTGGTCGTCGTCCTGCATGCGCTGACCGGCGATTCCCACATCACCGGCCCGGTCGGGCCGGGCCACCCCACTCCGGGCTGGTGGGACGGCGTCGCCGGTCCGGGGGCGCCGATCGACACCAACCGGTGGTGCGCGGTGGCGACCAACGTGCTGGGCGGCTGTCGGGGATCGACCGGACCGAGTTCACTGGCCCGCGACGGCCGGCCGTGGGGATCGCGGTTCCCGATGATCACCGTCCGCGACCAAGTCAACGCCGACGTGGCAGCCCTCGCCGCCCTCGGCGTGTCCGACGTCGCCGCCGTCATCGGCGGATCGATGGGCGGGGCACGGGCGCTGGAGTGGATGATCGGCTACCCCGAACGGGTGCGGGCCGGACTGGTGCTGGCCGTAGGGGGCCGTGCCACCGCGGACCAGATCGGCACCCAGAGCACCCAGATCGCAGCCATCAAGTCCGACCCGAACTGGCTGGGCGGGGACTATCACGGCACCGGCCGCTCGCCAGATACCGGCCTGCAGTTGGCCCGCCGGTTCGCCCACCTGACCTACCGGGGCGAGAAAGAGTTGGACACCCGGTTCGGCAATGCCGGGCAGGCCGACGGAGAAACCCGAGAAGACCCGCTGGCCGGAGGGCGCTATGCGGTCCAGAGCTACCTGGAGCACCAGGGTGCCAAGCTGCTCCGGCGCTTCGACGCCGGCAGCTACGTGGCCCTGACCGAGACGCTGTCCAACCATGACGTGGGCCGGGACCGCGGCGGGGTCGCGGCGGCGTTGCAATCCTGCCCGGTGCCGGCCGTGGTCGGGGGGATCACCTCCGACCGCCTCTACCCGCTGCGGCTTCAGCAGGAGCTCGCCGATCTGCTTCCGGGCTGCACCGGACTCAATGTTGTGGAGTCGATCTACGGCCACGACGGGTTCCTCATCGAGACCGAGGCGGTGGGCCAACTGATCCGGGAAACCCTGGCACTGGCCGGCGGGCAGCGCTGATGACCGCGGACGGCGGTCGCAAACAACGCTCACTGTCGTTCGGTTCCCAGGCCGCCGCATACGAGCGCGGACGTCCGTCCTATCCGCCGGAAGCCATCAACTGGCTGCTCACCCCGGCGGCAGGCAACCCGGTGCGCGATGTACTGGATCTGGGCGCAGGAACCGGAAAGCTGACCAGCCGACTCGTCGAGCGCAACCTGAATGTGGTGGCCGTCGATCCAATCACCGAATTGCTCGACGTGCTGCGCGCGACGCTGCCGGAAACCCCTGCCCTTCTTGGCACCGCGGAACAGATTCCATTGCCGGATGACAGTGTTGATGCGGTCCTGGTGGCACAAGCCTGGCACTGGTTCGACCCGGAACGTGCGATCCCGGAAGTGGCCCGCGTGCTGCGGCCGGGCGGACGACTCGGCCTGTTATGGAACGTGCGGGACGAAAGATTGGGCTGGGTCAAGGAATTCGGCCGGATCGTCGGACTCGAACACGACTGGGCCAGCATGACCGTGACGCTCCCCGAACCGTTCACCGATGTGCAGACCCACCAGGTCGAGTGGACGAACTACGTCACGCCGCAGACGCTGATCGACTATGTCGCCTCGCGCAGTTACTGCATCACGTCCCCCGCCGATGTGCGCACCCGCAC
Organism: Mycobacterium sp.; assembly: GCA_036782595.1. Taxonomy (GTDB): domain Bacteria; phylum Actinomycetota; class Actinomycetes; order Mycobacteriales; family Mycobacteriaceae; genus Mycobacterium. The sequence continues at coordinate 3,390 of DAIPYT010000022.1, forward strand.
CCTCGACGAGGTACGCAGCCTGCTGGCCACTCATCCGGCACTGGCGAACTCGAAAGGTATTGCGCTGCCGTACATCACGGTGTGCGCGCGGGCATTTCTCAGTTAACTGGTCCTGCGTTAACTGGTGCCGAGCGGATCGATAGTCCACGCCGTGTAGATCATGACCGTGCTGATCGTGGTCATGGTCGCGAAATCAAGGCCGCGGGCGCGTACCACCAGCAGGCCGGCACGGTCTTCCGGGAGCACCAGTCTCAGCACCGCCGCCACCCCGACGCCAATGCCGATCAGGAACGCCCCGCGGCGCCAGAAACCGGCACCGACCAACACCAGGGCGACAGCGAAGATGGCGACGACGGTGAGGATCGGCCACTGGGCCCGAACCACTTCGCGGGCGCGCTCTTTCATGCTCGCGCTTCGGCCCGTTCCACGACTTCGGCTCTTTCGACAACGTTGGTCAACAGGAATGCCCGGGTCAGCGGGCCCACTCCCCCGGGGTTCGGCGAAACGTATCCGGCGACGTCCCAGACATCCGGCGCCACGTCGCCGGTGAGCACACCGTCGACCCGGCTGACGCCGACGTCGACCACCGCCGCGCCGGGCCGCACCATGTCAGCGGTCAGCATGTGCGGCACCCCGACCGCCGCGACGATGATGTCGGCTTGGCGGGTCAACGTGGTCAGGTCGCGAGTTCCCGTGTGGCACAGCGTCACCGTGGCGTTCTCGGTGCGGCGGGTCAGCAGCAGGCCCAGCGGGCGGCCGACCGTGACACCGCGTCCGATCACCACCACGTGGGCGCCGTCGATCGGCACCTCGAAGCGCCGCAGCAGTGCCACGATGCCGCGCGGTGTGCAGGGCAGCGGTGCAGGCTCGTTGAGGACCAGCCGGCCAAGGTTGGTGGGATGCAGACCGTCGGCGTCTTTGCCGGGATCGATCCGTTCCAGCGCGGCGTTCTCGTCGAGGTGGCGCGGCAACGGGAGTTGCACGATGTAGCCGGTGCAATCAGGGTTGGCGTTGAGTTCGTCGATCGTGTCGTTGAGTTGCGCCGCGCTGGCATCGCCCGGCAAGTCCCGGCGGATCGAGGTGATACCGACCTTGGCGCAGTCCGAGTGCTTGCCGCGGACGTAGGCGTGCGATCCCGGGTCGTCACCGACCAGGACGGTGCCGAGGCCCGGCGTTCGGCCGACGGCGGTGAGCGCGGCGACCCGAACGGTGAGTTCGGCCAGAATCTCGTCACGGGTGAGCTTGCCGTCCAGGCTTTTCGCAGGCACGGCTACATTCTGCATATGGGTGTTGCCGCTGATGTCTTCAGCCCGGCCCAACTGGGTCCGGTCACGCTACGCAACCGCACCATCAAGGCGGCCACTTTCGAGGCCCGTACGCCCGGGGCGCTGGTCAGCGACGACCTGATCGCCTTCCACCAGGCGATGGCCGCCGGCGGGGTGGGGATGACCACGGTGGCCTATTGCGCGGTCAGCCCGGGTGGTCGCACGGATGCCTCGGCGCTGTGGATGCGTCCGGAGGCACTGCCCGGATTGAGCCGGTTGGCGCAGGCCGTGCACTCCGAGGGCGCGGCGATCAGCGCTCAGATCGGCCACGCCGGGCCGGTCGCCAACGCGCGCTCGAACAAGGCCGCCGCGCTGGCACCGGTGCGGTTCTTCAATCCGCTGTCCATGCGTTTCGCCAAGCACGCGACCCGCCAGGACATCGAGCTGGTGATCGCCCAGCACGCTGCCGCAGTGCGCTTCGCCATCGACGCCGGGTTCGATGCCGTCGAAATCCACCTCGGGCACAACTACCTCGCCAGTGCCTTCCTGTCCCCGCTGATCAACCGGCGCAACGACGAGTTCGGCGGCTCGCTGTCCAACCGCGCCAAGGTCGCCCGCGGCATCGTGCGGGCGGTGCGCGATGAAGTCCACCGCGACGGCACCGCAGCGATAGCGGTGACCGCCAAGCTGAACATGGCGGATGGGGTGCGCGGCGGCATCAATCTCGAGGAGTCGCTGCAGACGGCACGCTGGCTGCAGGATGACGGCGGACTGGACGCGCTGGAGCTGACGGCCGGCAGCTCCCTGGTCAACCCGATGTACCTGTTCCGGGGCGACGCCCCGACCAAGGAGTTCGCTGCCGCCTTCAAACCCCCGCTGCGCTGGGGCATCCGAATGACCGGCACCAAGTTCCTCCGCGCGTACCCCTACCGGGACGCCTACCTGATGAGCGACGCCGAACAGTTCCGCCGTGAGCTCACCATGCCGCTGATCCTGCTGGGCGGGATCACCAACCGCGAGACCATGGACCGCGCCATGTCGGCCGGCTTCGATTTCGTCGCGATGGGCCGGGCCCTGCTGGCCGAGCCGGACCTGATCAACCGCATCCGGGCCGACGGAGACGCCAACACGGTCAAATCGTTGTGTACGCATTGCAACAAATGCATGCCGACGATCTATTCGCGTACCGAGTGCGTCCTGACCAAGGGTTGACAAGGGTTAGAGTGGCGCCGATGAGCCGCCCCTCCACGTATGCCGGGCCCCCGCTGACAGTGCGCTACGGCGGGCCCCCGCGCACCTTTGCCGCGGGACACGACGTCGTCATCGGACGCGACCTTCGCGCCGATGTGCGCATCGCACACCCGCTGGTGTCGCGGGCGCATGTGCTGCTGCGGTTCGTCCCCTCCGCAGCGGGGGGAGGCCGCTGGACCGCCGTGGACAACGGCTCCCTCAACGGGATGTACGTCCATGGCAGGCGGGTACCCGAAGTCGACATCACCGACGGCATCACGCTGAACGTGGGCAACCCGGACGGACCGCCGGTGACCTTCGAGGTCGGTCGCTACGACGGCCCGGCAGGGCCGACGCCGCAGCCCTCGACGGAGATCATCACCCAGGCCTATCCGCAGTCCCGCCCGCAGCCGGCGTATCCCCCGCCACCGCCGCCGTCACAGCCGATCTACACGGACTCGCGACTGCAGCCGAGCTATCCGCCGCCACCGAGCAGGCCGGTTGCGGTGCCTCAGTCGCCGCCGACTTCGCCGGATGCCGCGCCCACCCAGATGGGGCCCTCGCCGTCGCGGCCGCCGGCCACCTCGAACCTGGCCACCTCGATGCTGAAGATCCTGAAACCGGGATCGTCGGCGCCGGCGCCGCCGGGGTCACTCAAGATCGGCCGGTCCACCGACAACGACATCGTGATCCCCGATGTGCTGGCCTCCCGCCACCACGCCACGTTGATCCCGACGCCGGGCGGGACCGAGATCGTCGACAACCGATCCATCAACGGCACGTTCGTCAACGGAACACGGGTGGACACCGCCCTGCTCAACGACGGCGACGTGGTCACCATCGGCAACGTCGACCTGGTGTTCGCCGACGGAGCGCTGGCGCGCCGCACGGAGACCGCGGCGGCCACCGGAACCGGCGGGCTCGACGTGCGCAGCGTCACGTGGACCATCGAGAACAACAAGACACTGCTGGACAACATCTCGCTGACCGCCAGACCGGGCACCTTGACCGCGGTGATCGGGCCGTCGGGAGCGGGCAAGTCGACCCTGGCCCGCCTTATCGCCGGCTACACCCACCCGACCAGCGGCACGGTCAGCTTCGAGGGCCACAACGTCCATGCCGATTACGCCTCGCTGCGCTCCCGGATCGGCATGGTGCCCCAGGACGACGTCGTGCACGGCCAACTGACGGTCAACCAGGCACTGATGTACGCCGCTGAGTTGCGGCTGCCGCCGGACACCACCACTGAAGACCGCCGGCAGGTGGTCGAGCAGGTGCTCGCCGAACTGGAGATGACCCAGCACGCGGAGACCCGGGTGGACAAGCTTTCCGGCGGTCAGCGCAAGCGCGCCTCGGTGGCGCTGGAACTGCTGACCGGCCCGTCGCTGCTCATCCTGGACGAGCCGACCTCGGGCCTGGATCCGGCGCTGGACCGCCAGGTGATGACGATGCTGCGCGACCTGGCCGACGCCGGCCGCGTGGTGCTGGTGGTCACCCACTCGCTGACCTACCTCGACGTATGCGATCAGGTGCTGCTGCTGGCTCCGGGCGGCAAGACGGCGTTCTGCGGGCCGCCCAGCGAGATCGGGCCCGCGATGGGGACGACAAACTGGGCCGACATCTTCAGCACGGTGGCCGGCGACCCGCAGGGCGCCAACGACCGGTATGTCGCGCTCAGCGGCCCCCAGCCGCCACCACCGCCGATGGAGGCGCCCTCAGACCTCGGCGAGCCGGTGCACACCAGTCTGCGCCGGCAGTTCTCGACCATCGTGCGCCGTCAGGCGCGGCTGATCGTCTCCGACCGCGCCTACTTCTTCTTCCTGGCGCTGTTGCCGTTCATCATGGGCGTGCTCTCCCTGGCGGTGCCGGGTGACGTCGGCTTCGGCAAACCGGACCCGATGGGCAGTTCGCCCAATGAGCCCGGGCAGATTCTGGTTTTCCTCAATGTCGGAGCGGTGTTCATGGGAACCGCGCTGACCATCAGGGACTTGATCGGCGAGCGGCAAATCTTCCGGCGCGAGCAGGCGGTGGGGCTCTCGACAACCGCCTACCTGCTGGCAAAGGTCTGCGTCTACACGCTGTTCGCCGTGTTGCAGTCGGCGATCATGGTCTCGATTGTGGTGTGGGGCAAGGGCGGCCCCACCCAGGGTGCGGTCGCCCTGGGCAATCCGTCGTTGGAACTGTTCGCGACCATCGCCGCCACCTGCGTGGCCTCGGCGAATCTGGGCCTGCTGCTGTCGGCCGTGGCGAAATCCAACGAGCAGATCATGCCGCTGCTGGTGGTGGCGATCATGAGCCAACTGGTGTTCTCCGGCGGCATGGTGCCGGTGACCAACCGACTCGTGCTCGACCAGATGTCATGGCTGACACCGGCGCGCTGGGGCTTCGCCGCCTCGGCGTCCACCGTGGATCTGATCAATCAGGTGCCGGGGCCGCTGACACCGAAGGACCGCTGGTGGAAACACACCGGGTCGAGTTGGTGGTTCGACATGGCGATGCTGGGCGGCTTGTGTGTGCTGTATCTGGCCGCGGTGCGCTGGAAGATCCGGCTCAAGTCAGCCTGACAGGTTGTGTAAAGCTTTCGCCCATGCAGTCCAATCTTCAGCGGTGGTGGCTCTATGCCTGCTTCGCCGCCGTACTGCTGGCCGGCTGGGCGGGCGGGTTCGGCGTCATCTTCATGCTGGTCTTCATCACCATCTATCTGGTCGGTGTCGTTCTGATCGGGCCGGACGCGCCTGAGGCCGCCCCAGCCGACGACGAGCCGGCCGACGAGTCCCAGGACGAAACCGAACCAGAGCCAGAGCCGAAGCCAGAGCCAGAGCCGAAGCCAGAGCCGAAGCCAGAGCCGAAGCCAGAGCCGGAGCCGGAGCCGGAGCCTTCGCCCGCCGGCGGCGGGAATGATCCCTGAGATGTCTTCCACTCCGGTGAGCCGTCAAGTGCGGTTGGGAGTTCTGCTCTATCTGGGCTACCTGGCGATCTTCTTCACCGTCTGGACAGTCAATCGGGTCGACTACACCCGAATCGGCGAAGACGTAGCGACCACCAAGCTGTGGTACGCACTGCCCACCATGGCCGGCTGTGCCTTCTTGATCTTTTCGATCACCCTCCTCGGTTGGTGGCGCGTGGTCTTGTTCGACCGGGTGAAGTCCGGTCCCGGCTGGGTCTGGATTCTGCCCGCCGTGATGGCGCTCATCATCGTGAACAACTTCCTCAGGGTTCCCGCAGCCGAGTTGTCGGCAGCTCTGCTGCTGTGGTCGGCGCTCGGGGCCCTCGGAGTCGGATTCGGCGAGGAGGTGGCGACCCGCGGAAGCATGCTCGTGGGATTGAGAAGCGCGTTGAGGGAGAGGTACGTCTGGCTGTTCAGCACTTTGTCGTTCGCTGCGCTTCATGTGCCCAATGTGTTTTTCGGCCTGCCGGGGTCAATGATGGCCGTGCAGGTGGTGTTGACCTTCATCATGGGCAGCGCCTTCTACGTGATGCGCCGGCTTTCCGGAACCCTGCTCTTACCGATGGCCCTGCACGGACTCTGGGACAGTTCGTTGTTCTTGCAGGCAGCCACCGGAGTGACCCCCTCGCCGGTTCAATTTGCCGTCTATCCGCTGGCCATCGTGTGCACGATCGTCGTGCTGTTCAGGGATAGGAGTCCGGAATAAGAGCCCTGCGACTTGCCGCGGGCGACCGGCGCGTTCAGACTTTCCGGACATGGCCTACCTGCGGACCACTCCCGTTCTCACCACGGAGATTCCGGCCGATCGCGCCAAAGCCGGCAAGACCGGCGACGGCTGTTTCGCGAAACTCCCCGACGCCGCCTGAACCGGTCGACAGATGACGGATTGGTTGACACCGGTCACTCTTAGCGGTGAGCACGTACGGGTCGAGCCGCTGTCTGCTGCACACCACGATGCGCTCTGCGAGGCGGTCCGTGACGGAGAGCTTTGGCGACTCTGGTACACCGTGATCCCCGAACCGGCCCAGATGCGCCACGAAATACAGCGCCGCCTCGACGAGCAAGACCGCGGCAGCATGTGCCCCTTCGCGCTGATCGATCCGGTCAGCGACACTGCGGTGGGCATGACCACCTATATGAACGTCGACGCACCCAACCGCCGCCTGGAGATCGGATCCACCTGGATCCGGCGCAGCGCCCAGCGAACCGCGCTCAATACCGAAACCAAGCGCCTGCTGCTCACCCACGCGTTCGACGACCGCGATTGCGTCGCCGTGGAGTTCCGCACGCATTTCTTCAACCAGCCAAGCCGCCGCGCAATCGAGCGACTGGGGGCCAAACTTGACGGTGTGCTGCGCAGCCATCAGATCAACCTGCATCCGGACGCGCCGGGCACACTGCGGGACACCTGCGTCTACAGCATCATCGCCGCTGAGTGGCCGACCGTGCGGGCGAACCTGGATTACAGACTTTCCAAGTCCGAGCAGGACTGACGCACAACGTGTTTCGCATCATGTTCTACTCGCCCCGCATCGCCCCCAACACCGGCAATGCGATCCGCATGGTTGCCGCAACGGGCTGCGAGTTGCATCTGGTGGAACCCTTGGGTTTCGACCTCTCCGAACCGAAGCTGCGCCGGGCCGGTCTGGACTACCACGACCTGGCGTCGGTCACCGTTCACCGAAGCCTGGATGCCGCGTGGACGGAGTTCAACGATGCGCGGGTATACGCATTCACCGCGCACGCCAAGCGGTCGTTCGCCGAGATCCGTTACACCCCCGGCGATGTGTTGCTGTTCGGGCCTGAGCCCACCGGCCTTGACGACGCGACACTGGCCGACCCGCACATCACCGAAACGGTGCGCATCCCGATGCTCCCGGGACGCCGGTCGTTGAACCTGTCCAACGCCGCGGCGGTGGCCGCCTACGAGGCGTGGCGCCAGCACGGGTTCAGCGGCGCGGTGTGAATAAGACCCGGTGAATCACCAGCTGTCCCAATGGGTCAGCTGCTCGGCCGGCAGCCGCTTGGCGAGCTTGAAGTCGGTGCCCTTGGTGTAGGCGATGGGGAAAAGTCCACCCTGGGTGTAGTCCTGGAAAGGAATGCCCAACAGATCGGCCGCCTGCTTCTCGCCGTCGCCGATGAGATGCAGGGTGGTCCAGGCCGTTCCGAGGCCGCGCTCCCGCAAAGCGAGCATGTAACTCCAGACCGCGGGCAGCAGCGAACCCCAGTACGAGGCCTGCATGCCCACCGGCGCATTGTCCGGCCGCCCCTCCAGCAACGGGATCATCATCACCGGCGCCTTCTCCATGTTCTCGTTGAGATACTTCGCGGAGTTCATGACTGCGTCCATCTGCTGATCGCGGATATCGCCGCGCTCGGGCTTGGGCAAGTCCAGATACGGAGTGGCGTTGGCCCGGTAGATCTCAGCCAGCGCCAGTTTCTTGGCCGGGTCCTCGATGAACAACCACTGCCAGCCCTGAGAGTTCGAGCCGGTGGGCGCCTGCAGGGCGATGTCGAGGCATTCCATCAGCACCTCGCGCGGAACCGGCCTCTCGAAGTCAAGACGCTTACGTACCGATCGGGTGGTGGTCAGAACTTCGTCGGCGGTGAGATTGAGAGTCATGCACAGGAGACTACGGCGGTCCCTTGAGCGGGGACCATAGCCTGGCCTCAGCCGACGTCGAGCAACTCCAAGCCGGGCTGCGCGAACCTCCGGGTGCGCCGCTCAGCCTCGATGCCGACCACATTGGCGACGGTGTTGGCGACGTCGGCGTAGCCACGGGTGCGAAGAATGCCCTCGACGTAGACGGCGAGCTGGATCTCGTTCTCGGTCATCATGGGCGGCCTCCCCCGGTCGTGCCTTGGTTCACATAATGTACCGCTGGTACGGGCCCTGATAAACCACTCATCACGGCCTCTGGTCTGCGCGAATACATATCCGCAGGTGAGCCTTCGCCAACTTGGGGACTGTCAGCAGAATTCTCAGCTCCTACTTATTGCCCAGGCAAATGTTTGCCCGGTTTCAGCGGAAATCCCGGGATCTCGACTCCACCGTCATCGCCAGTCGTCCGATGCGCTCCGCGACCACCGTCACCGCGCCACTGGCGTTCTGCACCTGGCCGCGGATCAGCAGTGCCGGCGCGGTCTGCGCCAGCCGCCGGTATCGGGTCCACACCCCGGGCGTGCAGAGCACGTTGACCATTCCGGTCTCGTCCTCGAGATTCACAAAAGTCACACCCCGCGCCGTGGCGGGGCGCTGCCGGTGGGTAACCGCACCGGCGATCAACACCCGACTGCCGTCGGGAACCGACATCAGTCGGTCAGCCGGGGTGACTCCCAGTGCCTCAAGATCGGCGCGCAGGAACTGCGTCGGGTAACTGTCGGGCGAGACGCCGGTGGCCCAGACATCGGCGGCGGCCAATTCCACGTCACTCATACCGGGCAGGGCGGGAACATGCGATGCCGAACCCACCCCGGGCAGCCGGTCGGGGCGCTCGGCGGCGGCGGCACCCGCCGCCCACAGCGCCGCCCGCCTGCTGACGCCGAAACCGCCCAGCGCTCCAGCGGTGGCCAGTGACTCGGTCTGCGGGACCGAAAGCTGAATGCGCCCGGTCAGATCCAGCAGCGTTGCATATGGTCCGCCGGCATCCCGCTCGTCAACGATGCGCTGGGCGAGTTCCGCGCCGATGTGGCGCACAGCGGCCAGACCGAGACGAACCTCGAGTCCGGCGTTCTCGAGGGTGGCGTGGGCCAGGCTGGCGTTGACATCGGGGCCGTGCACTCCCACCCCGTGCCGGCGGGCGTCGGCGACCAACGACTGCGGGGAGTAGAACCCCATCGGCTGGGCACGCAGCAGCGCCGCACAGAACGCCGCGGGATGGTGCAGCTTGAACCACGACGAGTAGAACACCAGCGAGGCAAAGGACAGCGAATGGCTTTCCGGGAAGCCGAAATTGGCGAATGCCTCCAACTTCTCGTAGATCCGGTCGGCCACCTCGCCGGTGATGCCGTGGCACTGCGCCATTCCGGCATAGAACCGGTCCCGCAGTCCTCGCATCTTGGCGGTGGAGCGCTTGGATCCCATGGCCCGGCGCAACTGGTCGGCCTCGGCGGGCGAAAAGCCCGCACAGTCGACCGCCAATTGCATCAACTGCTCCTGGAAAAGCGGGACCCCCAACGTTTTTCGCAGTGCCGGCTCCATCGACGGATGGTCGTAGGTCACCGGCTCCTCACCGTTGCGCCGCTTGATGTATGGGTGTACCGATCCGCCCTGGATGGGTCCGGGACGGATCAGCGCCACCTCGACCACGAGGTCGTAGAACACCCGGGGCTTCAGCCGGGGCAGTGTGGCCATCTGGGCGCGAGACTCCACCTGGAATACCCCGACAGAATCGGCGCGCTGCAACATCTCATAGACCGCGTGCTCGGACAGGTCCAGTTTGGCCAGATCCACCTCGATGCCCTTGTGCTCGGCGACCAGGTCGATGGCGTAATGCAAAGCCGAGAGCATTCCCAGACCGAGCAGGTCGAATTTCACCAAACCGATTGCGGCACAGTCATCTTTGTCCCACTGCAGCACACTGCGGTCGGCCATCCGGGCCCACTCCACCGGGCAGACGTCGGCGATCGGCCGATCACAGATCACCATGCCACCGGAATGGATGCCCATATGGCGGGGCAAGTCCTTGATCTGTACCGCCAGATCCACCACCGGTTCGGGAATGCCATCAAGATCAGAGGATTCGGCCGCCGAACTCCAGCGGCTGATCTGCTTGCTCCAGGCGTCTTGCTGACCCTGCGAGAAGCCCAGTGCCCGGGCCATGTCGCGCACCGCACTGCGACCGCGGTAGGTGATGACGTTGGCGACCTGCGCGGCGTAATCGCGGCCGTACCGTTGGTAGACGTATTGGATTGCCTGCTCGCGCAGATCCGACTCGATGTCGATATCGATATCGGGCGGCCCGTCGCGGGCCGGTGACAGGAACCGTTCGAAGAGTAGGCCGTTGGCGACCGGGTCCACGGCGGTAACCCCCAGTGCGTAACACACCGCCGAGTTGGCCGCCGAACCGCGGCCCTGGCACAGGATGTTGTTACGCCGGCAGAACTGGGTGATGTCGTGCACCACCAGGAAGTAGCCGGGGAACTTCAGGTCGGCGATGACGGTGAGTTCCCGCTCGATCTGGGAGTAGGCCCGCGCGGCGCCAGCCCGCGGCCCGTACCGCTGCGCGGCACCGATCATGACCAGTTCGCGCAACCAGCTGTCCTCGGTGTGGCCTTCGGGGACGTCGAACGGCGGAAGCTGCGGGGCGATCAGCGCCAACTCGAACGCACACTGCTCACCCAGATCAGCGGCGGCGGTGACGGCCCGCGGGTGCTGGGCGAACAGCCGCGCCATCTCCTCCCCCGACCGCAGATGAGCTCCGCCCATCGGGGCCAGCCAGCCGGCGGCGGAGTCCAGGGACTGCCGGGCCCGGATCGCAGCCATGGCCGCGGCCAGCCGACCTCGGGCCGGTTCGGCGAAATGCGCCCCGGTGGTGGCCACCACGTCAACCCCGAACCGGGGAGCCAACTGCGCCAGCGCGGCGTTGCGTTCGTCGTCGAGCGGCTGGCCATGGTGGGTCAGTTCGACGCTGACCCTCCTCGCACCGAACCGGTCCACCAGATCGGCCAGTGCAGCGGCGGCCGCCTCCGGCCCGCCACGCGAGAGGGCCTGGCGCACATGACCTTTACGGCATCCGGTCAGGATGTGCCAATGACCGCCGGCGGCTTCGGTGAGACGGTCGTAGTCATAACGCGGTTTGCCCTTCTGCCCCCCTGCCAGGTGGGCGGCGGCCAGTTGTCGGGACAGCCGCCGATACCCCTCCGGGCCACGGGCCAGAACCAGCAGGTGGGGGCCTGGCGGGTCGGGATCCTCGGTCCGGGCGGTATTGCCCAGTGAGAGTTCGGCGCCGAACACCGTCGGTACGCCCAGTTCCCTGGCCGCCTCGGCGAAGCGCACCACGCCGTACAGACCGTCGTGGTCGGTGAGGGCGATCGCGCGCAAGCCCAGTCGCGCCGCCTCCTCGACGAGTTCCTCCGGGGTACTGGCGCCGTCGAGGAAGCTGAATGCCGAATGGGTGTGCAACTCGGCGTACGGCACCGCCGAGGGCGGTCGAGGATCAAGTTCGGGCGCCGAGTAGCCGGCACGCTTGCGTGACCAGGCGGGGCTGTCGCTGCCATCGGCGGCCGGTTCAGACAGTGCCGGTTCAGACAGTGCCGGCCGACTGTTGAGCACCCGTTCCATTTCCGCCCACGTCGGCGGACCGTCACTCCAGCCCATCCGCCCACATTATCGAACATATGTTCTAATAACTAGAGGGGGGAAGCCGCGCGCTGCCAAGACGAGGGATCTAGGCTCGATCGGTGAGCTCAGAGACCCATCCCGCCGAACCCCATATCGGCGCTATCAACACCAAGCTGAACTGGCTGCGGGCCGGCGTACTCGGTGCCAATGACGGCATCGTGTCGGTTGCCGGCATCGTCATCGGCGTGGCCGCCGCCACCACGGATCGAGCACCGATCTTCACCGCCGGCGTCGCAGGCCTGGCCGCCGGAGCGTTGTCGATGGCGCTCGGGGAGTACGTGTCGGTGAGCACCCAGCGCGACACCGAGAAGGCGCTGCTGGCCAAGGAACGTTGGGAACTCAAAGAGAAGCCCGACGAGGAGTTCCGCGAACTCGTCGGGCTCTACCGGGCGAAGGGCCTGTCGGAACAGACAGCGCAGACCGTCGCCCGGGAACTGACCGAACACGACGCTTTCGCCGCGCATGTGGACGTCGAACTCGGGATCGATCCGGACGAGCTCACCAATCCGTGGCACGCCGCGATCTCCTCGGCGATCTCGTTCACCGTCGGAGCGCTGCTGCCGATGCTGGCGATCCTGTTGACTCCGCCCACGACCCGGATTCCGGTCACGTTCGTGGCGGTGCTGATCGCGCTGGGGGTCACCGGCTGGATCAGCGCGCGGCTTGGCGGCGCGGACCCGGTGCGGGCCACCAAGCGCGTCGTCGTCGGCGGCGCCATCGCAATGGCGATCACCTACCTCGTCGGCCTTGCCATGGGCGGCGTCATCTAGCGGCGTCACCTAGTCAGTCGGCGTATTCCGCCACCCCGTCGTCGAGGACGATCCGGGTGTTGGAGCCGTCGGCCCCGGCCGCCTCGGTGCGGTAGACCGCCCGACCGGGTTCGGTACGCCAGATCGAAGTGGTCAGCGTCTCTCCCGGGAAGACGGGCGAGGAGAAACGAGCCGCCACCGCGGTCAGCTTGGCCGCCTGGCCGCCGGCGAGTTCGGCCAGCAGGGCGCGGCCGGCGAAACCATAGGTGCACAGCCCGTGCAGGATCGGCTTGGGGAAGCCGGCCAGCGTCTGAGCGAACCACGGGTCGCTGTGCAGCGGATTACGGTCCCCGGAGAGCCGGTAGATCAGCGCCTGATCCTCCCGGGTGGGCAGGGCGATGCGGGCGTCGGGTTCACGGTCGGGGAATTCCGGGGCCGCCGGACGTTGACCGGGCTGACCGCCGAATCCGCCGTCACCGCGGATCACCAGGGTGGTCACCGTCTCGGCAACCTGGTTGCCGGTGGCCGGGTCGGTGCCACGGGCACGCAGCACGATGATGGCGTTCTTGCCCTCGCCCTTGTCCTGGATGTCGGCCACCTCAGCGACGACGGACAGCGCTCCGGCCGGGGGCAGCGGGGCCGCCAACCGGATCTCCTGGGACCCGTGCAGCAATTTCCCCCAGTTGAAGCTGCCGACCAGTGGGGCGGCGGCGAATCCCATGCAGCAGATCACCGCGAATGTCGGCAGTACCTGCTGCGGGACGTCGTGACTGTTCTCGGTGGTGAAGGCGATGTCTTCGGTCCCGGCCCCGACACCCAGTGCGTAGAGCAGGGTGTCCCGGTCGGTCCACTCATAGAGCTTGGGTTCGGTCACCGCGCCGATTGCCGAGGGGTCGATTGGCATTGCCGCTCCTCACTGGTGCTGTTCAACGTGTCCCTATGGTTGCACTGCGTCAAATCCTGCCCGCCAGCGCCGTCGAGAGTGCACGCTGTTCCTATGCAGGTTTCACGCGCTCGTAGAGTGTCCTCCGCACTGGCGGTTTTCATGTCGGTAATGCTGCTCGCCGCCTGCGGTGGCCAGACCCAGCCCGACGCCCGCAACATCACCTTGACCCTGATCCGACACGCGGAGTCCGAGGCCAACGCCGCCGACGTCGCCTCCACGGTGGTCCCAGGTCCGGGACTCACCCCGCTCGGACAGGAGCAGGCCGAGAAGCTGGCCAGCAAGTTGTCCGGCAGCGACTACGACGGGGTGTTCGCCTCAGAGATGCTGCGGACCCAGCAGACCGCGGCGCCGACGGCCAAGGCCCTGGGCAAGCAGGTGACTGTCCTGCCCGGCCTCAATGAGATCCCGGCAGGCTGGTTCGAAGGCATTCCGATGAAGGACACCTCCGGTACCTTCCTGCTCGGTCCGCAAAGCTGGCTCAAGGGTGACCGCCGGTTCGGCATCCCGGGATCGATGAACGGCAACCAGTTCAATGGTGCGTTCACCGACGCGGTCCAGAAGATCTACGACAGCGGCGATGACAAGCCGGTGGCGTTCTCCAGCGGCCTGGCGATGATGATTTGGACGCTGTTGAATGCGCGGAACGGAAAGCCCAGCCTGCTCACCGACCACCCGCTGCCCAATGTCGGTCGAATTGTTCTCACCGGCAACCCGGTCACCGGATGGACCCTGGTCGACTGGGATGGGATTACGAATTTCAGCATGGACGCCGCGTAGGTCCAGCTGCGTGAGTTCGGCTGCGCGCTGCGTGATGCCGCTGCGGGTGCGCTATGTCGAATGCGATATGCAGGGACGCGTGTTCAACGGTCACTACCTCACCTGGGTGGACATGGCCCACTCCGAGGCGCTGCGGGAGATGTTCGGCGGATACCAGACGTTGATCGACCGTGGCGTGGACGTGGTGGTGGCCGCCGCCGAGTTGCAGTTCCGCGCGCCGGCCACCTTCGATGACGACTTGTTGGTGCACGTCGATTTCGAAATGCCGGGGCGCACCTCACTGCGCAGCTACTTCTCGATCACCCGCGGTGACGATCTGATCGCCGAGGCGACGATGGTCCACGTCTGTGTGGACGCGACCAGCTTCGAAAAGCAGCCCTGGCCGGACTGGTTCCGGGACCGGCTGGTGGTCTCGGAACCAGACCCGGAATAGACCCGGGTAGAACGGCATCGTGCGACTCGGTCATGCCGGGCCTCATTCAGCCTCATTCATAGGCCCCTTCCAGATACCAGCGGCCCCGGCGATAGCACAGCAGCAGTGCGGTTTCGGCCACCAGCACCTGCGCTCGGGCTATCCGTCCGGACCGGGGTTTCAGTGGCGGATCCGACTGCTCCTGATCAGGTTCGGGGTCCCACCACCGTTCATCCACCGGCCACGGCCCGGCCCACCAGCGGAGCTCGCCCCGGTAGGGCGACCGGTCACCGTCCAGCCGGAATGGCTCGGCGGTGAACATCCCCCGGGCCGTCACCCGAACCGGATTGCCCTGGGCGTCAAGGACTTCCACGGGGTCGTCTAGTAGCACCGCCGGTGCGGGCTGTGGAAGCTGACCGGGCCAGGGCCGCTCAGGAGCATCCCGGGGTACCGGTTCTTCGCCGAGCGAAGTGAGCGTGATCCGCTCGGCAGGCCCCCGCCCACCGCTGAGCACCGGCACCTGCACCGCCTCCGGGCCCAGCAGTCCCTGCACCCGCACCAGAGCGCGGCGCGCACGCAACCGGTCTTCCTCGCCGAGTCCGCCCCACAGCGGCAGCTGAAGCGCCTCGGCGGAAACCACTTCCACCGGCTCCAGCCGCAGCAGGATCACCGGGCCGGTAGGGCCCGCTCCCGCTTTCCGGGACTGATTCCGCGATGTCAGCCAGCCGTCGAGTTGCCAGCGCACCCGGTCGGCGGTGGCGTCGGAGGTCAACGGTTCCGCGCACCGCCACACCCGGGTCAATTCCCCACCGCCGGCGGTACCGGCATGGATGGCCAGTCGGGTGCATCCGACCCCGGCCGCCTCCAAGCTGCGATGTAAGGCGGCGGCCAACGTCCGCCCGGCGAACGCGGCCGCATCGACCCGGTCGATGGGCGGGTCGCAGTGCAATACCGCATCGAGATCAGGAGGGAGTTCGCGTCCGTAGGGGCCACGACCCGGCTCACCGCGGGCGAAGCGATGAGCGATCACCGCATCCGCCCCGAACCGGGAGGCGACATCCCCGCGAGGGAGGGCAGCGAATTGCCCGAACGTACGAATACCCATGCGCCACAACAGGTCAGCGAGCTCAGCCCGACCGGGCCCGGAAAGACTGGGCTCCCCCGCCAATTGCATGACGGACAGGCCCGACAGGAACGCGGCATCCCCCCCGGGCTCCAGTACCCGGCCGGCCCGGGCGGCGAATACTGCGGTGGGCAACTGGTCGGCGACCCCGACCTGACATTCCGCGCCGGCGGCGGCGACGGCATCGACCAGGCGCTCGGCGGCGGTCTCCTCGGAACCGAAATAGCGGGCCGCGCCACGCACTGGCAGCACCAGCAGGCCGGGTCTGAGCACCTCTGCGCGGGGCACCACATCGTCGACCGCGGCGATCACCCCCTCGAAGAACCGGGCATCGCGCGCCGGGTCAGCGGCAGCGACATGGACCTGCGGGCAGCGGGCCTGCGCCTCACGCCGCCGCAGGCCGCGCCGCACGCCGGCCTCGCGGGCCGAGGCCGAGCAGGTAACCACCCGATTGGCACACGTCACCGCAACCTGAGCGGTGGACGGCAGTCCGGCTGCCGCAGCGGCCGCCACAGCCGGCCAGTCCATGCACCAGATTGCCAGTACCCGTGCGGTCATGTCCGTCCCCGCGTCCGGATGGCCACTCTCACCCGGCTGATCCGACCGCAGCCCGGTCGTGCCTCCGCAGCCCCGCTGATCTCATACCCGTGCACCTGGGCATCCATCCGCATCGAGGCGCCCTGCCACTGCCCTCCGGTGACCAGCAGGGAGCATCCGCGCTGCCGGGCCCGCGCCACCACCGCCCGTGAGCGGGTTGGGGGCACGCTGGATCCGGCCAGGCCGAGCACCACCAGGTCCATCCCGTCCATCAGCACAGCGGCCACCTCGACCGGATCAGAACCCGGTTGTGGGATCACCGCCAGCCGGCTGAGGTCCGCGCCCATCTCGGCGGCGGCCAGCAAGCCGAAGTCCGGCAATCCGACGATGGCCACGTGGCCACCGGCGGCCGTCACCGCAGCGGCCATGGCGACCGGCAGTGAACGAGCGCCGGAGAGCACCGCGACAGTCCCTCTCGGCAACCCGGCCGGGAGCAGCTCAGCCAGCGCATCCGGGACGGCCAGCAAAGTTTCGCCAGTCGGTAGAACGTCGCCGGAAGACTCAGTGGGGCACCATCGGGCACCCACCTTCCCGGATACCGCCGCCATCTGGCGACGCAGCTGTTCTAGCTGCTCAGCACGGCCAAGCTGCCGCTTCTCCAGGGCAATAGCCGCCGTCATCGCCCACCTCCAGCTGCGATCGACGCCACTTATGTTCGAATGTATGTTCGATACAGTGAGTAAACACCGGGCCTCTGACAATCGTCAAGGGGTCTGACCCCGACCGGCGAAATCGCCGCCGCGTCAAGACCTAGTACCTCAGGGACCTCG
>DAIPYT010000022.1:20648-24037 GCA_036782595.1 Mycobacterium sp.
CCTCGGAAGTCACTCCCACTCGATGGTGCCGGGCGGCTTGCTGGTGACATCCAGCGTCACCCGGTTGACCTCCGGCACCTCGTTGGTGATCCGCGTCGAGATGCGCTCAAGCACCTCGTAGGGAACCCGGGTCCAGTCGGCCGTCATGGCGTCCTCGCTGGACACCGGACGCAGCACGATCGGGTGGCCGTAGGTGCGACCATCCCCCTGCACGCCGACCGAACGGACGTCGGCCAGCAAAACCACCGGGCACTGCCAGATCTGGTTGTCCAGGCCGGCCGAGGTCAGTTCCTCCCGGGCGATCAGATCGGCACGACGCAGCGTGTCGAGCCGATCGGAGGTCACTTCGCCGACGATCCGGATGGCCAGTCCCGGCCCCGGAAACGGTTGGCGCGCAACGATTTCCTCGGGCAGCCCGAGTTCGCGGCCGACCGCACGAACCTCGTCCTTGAACAGCAGTCGAAGCGGCTCGACGAGGCTGAACTTCAGATCGGGCGGCAGGCCGCCCACGTTGTGATGGCTCTTGATGTTGGCCGTGCCGGTGCCGCCGCCGGACTCCACCACGTCGGGGTACAGGGTGCCCTGGACCAGGAACTCGATCTGCTCCCCCGCTGAGAGGTCGCGCACCGCGGTCTCGAATGCGCGGATGAACTCGCGGCCGATGATTTTGCGTTTGCCCTCCGGGTTGCTCACCCCGGACAACGCCTCCAGGAACCGATCGGCGGCGTCGACGGTGACCAGTCGCGCCCCGGTGGCGGCGACGAAGTCGCGCTGCACCTGTTCGCGCTCCCCGGCGCGCAGCAGGCCGTGGTCGACGAACACACACGTCAACCGATCGCCGATGGCCCGCTGCACCAATGCGGCGGCCACCGCGGAGTCCACTCCCCCGGACAGGCCGCAGATGGCATGTCCATCGCCGATCTGCTCGCGAACCGACTCGATGAGGGTTTCGGCGATATTGGCCGGCGTCCAAGCCGGTCCTATACCGGCGAAGTCGTGCAGGAACCGGCTCAGCACCTGCTGGCCGTGCGGCGTGTGGATCACTTCGGGGTGGTACTGCACTCCGGCCAGCTTGCGGCCACGGTCTTCGAAGGCGGCCACCGGCGCACCCGAACTGGCGGCGACAACGTCGAACCCGTCTGGGGCGACGGTCACCGCGTCACCGTGGCTCATCCACACCGGCTGGGTGCCGGGCAGCCCGGAATGCAGTTCGCCGCCGAGCACGGTGAGATCGGTGCGCCCGTACTCGCTGGTCCCGGTCCGCGCCACGGTGCCGCCCAGTGCCTGGGCCATCGCCTGGAATCCGTAGCAGATGCCGAAGACCGGGACCCCGAGGTCGAACAGCGCCGGGTCCAGAGTCGGTGCGCCGTCGGCGTAGACGCTGGCCGGTCCGCCGGAGAGCACGATGGCCTGCGGGTCGCGCTGTTTGATCTCATCGACGGTGAGGGTGTGCGGAACCACCTCGGAGAACACCCGAGCCTCGCGCACCCGCCGCGCGATCAACTGGGCGTACTGGGCGCCGAAGTCGACCACCAGGACGGGGCGCGGGGTTGCAGAGTGGTCAGGCGGTTGCACCGGGACAGTCTAAGTCTCACCATCCGACGTCTCACAATGCGATGTCCCGCCATGCGGCGGTGTCACAACACCGGGGCGCCCGACGTGATCTGGACGATCGGTAGCGAGCGCAGCGCTCCGGGAGCGTGGGCGGGAACCACCGGACGCTGTGGGGCGATGGGGTCCAGTCGCCGGTAGGTATCACCCTGGGCGGGACGATGATCGGGTTCACCGTTGTTCGGCCACAGCGACGCGGCGCGTTCGGCCTGGGCGGTGATCGACAGTGACGGGTTGACCCCGAGGTTGGCTGAGATCGCCGCGCCATCCACCACATACAGGCTCGGATATCCGTACACCCGGTGATAGGGATCGATGACGCCGGTCTCGGCGCTGTCACCGATGGCCGCGCCACCGAGGAAGTGCGCAGTCATCGGGATGTTGAACAGTTCACCCCAACTGCCCGCAGCCACACCGTCGATCTTCTCGGCGATCCGCCGGGTGGCCTGATTGGCCACCGGAATCCACGTCGGGTTCGGTTCGCCATGGCCTTGCTTGCTGGTTATCCGCCGGCCGAAGACGCTGCGCTTGGTGAAGGTGGTGATCGAGTTGTCGAGGTTCTGCATCACCAGTGCGATGACGGTGCGCTCGCTCCACCGACGCGGGATGAAGACCTTGGAGGCCTGCACTGGATGACGCACAGCGCTGAGAACCATCTGCTTCCAGCGCGGCACGTCGGTGCCTCCGGGTCCGGTGCCGTCTGTCATCAATGTCTGCAGCAGCCCCATGGCGTTGGAACCCTTGCCATAGCGGCACGGCTCGATGTGGGTGTCGCTGGTGGGGTGGATCGACGAGGTGATGGCGACCCCGTGGGCGAGATCGAGATCGGGATCGACCTTGAGGGTCTGCGCGCCGACGATCGACTCCGAGTTGGTGCGGGTCAGTACACCGAGCTTGGCGGAGAGCCGGAGCTTGCCGGCGTCCCTCATCTTGAACAGCAGGCTCTGGGTGCCGTAGGTGCCGGCGGCGAGGACGAGATGGCGTGCGGTGTAAGTCTTTCGGCCACCCGGCAATAGCCGCCCGGTGCGCTTGGTGTGTATCTGCCAGCTGCCGTCGCCGCGCTGTTCGAAGCCGGTGACGGTGGTCATCGGGATCACCTGGGTGCCTGCTGTCTCGGCCAGACCGAGGTAATTCTTGACCAGGGTGTTCTTGGCTCCGTGCCGGCACCCCGTCATGCACTCGCCGCACTCGATGCACCCGGTGCGGTCCGGGCCGACGCCGCCGAAAAAGGGGTCCGGCACTGTCTTACCGGGCTGTTTCTGCCCATCCACACCGAAGAACACTCCGACCGGGGTTGACGTGAAGGTGTCACCAACCCCCATCTCGTCGGCGAGATCCTTCATGATCCGGTCGGCGTCGGTGAAGGTCGGGTTCTTGACGACACCGAGCATCCGGGTGGCCTGGTCATAGTGCGGCATCAGTTCAGCGCGCCAGTCGGTGATGTGCGACCACTGCTTGTCGTTGAAGAAGGGATCCGGCGGCACATAGAGGGTGTTGGCGTAGTTCAGCGATCCCCCACCGACGCCGGCTCCAGCCAGGATCAGCGCGTTGCGCAGCAGATTGATCCGCTGAATCCCGTAGCAGCCCAGTGCCGGCGCCCATACGAAGTCACGCAGCCGCCAGGAGGTCTTGGCGAACTCATGGTCGGCAAACCGGCGGCCGGCCTCGAGCACGCCGACGCTGTAACCCTTCTCGGTCAGCCGCAGGGCGGTGGTGCTGCCCCCGAATCCAGAACCGATGACCAGTACGTCGAAGTCCATGCCGTCAAGTATGCGCCG
>DAIPYT010000022.1:24137-30270 GCA_036782595.1 Mycobacterium sp.
GCCGTCAAGTATGCGCCGCCGGGTTGGTGTCAGCTACCAGTGTCAGCTACCAACGGTGAGGCCGACCTTCTGGAACTCCTTGAGGTCGCAGTAGCCCGCCTTGGCCATGGACCGGCGCAGGCCACCCACGAGGTTGCGGGAGCCGAACGGATCATCGGAGGGTCCGTTGAGGACCTGATCGAGCGACGGCCGTTCGCCGACCTCGACGTCGAGCAGTGCACCGCGCGGCAGCGACGGATGCGCGGCCGCCGATGGCCAGAACCAGCCGCCGCCGAGCGCTTCGGCCGCGGCGGCCAGTGGAGTTCCCAGCAGGACCGCGTCGGCACCGCAGGCGATTGCCTTGGCCAGTTCTCCGGAGGTGTGGATATCGCCGTCGGCCAGCACGTGAACATAACGGCCACCGGTCTCGTCGAGGTACTCGCGTCGGGCGGCGGCGGCGTCGGCGATCGCGGTGGCCATCGGCACGCTGATGCCAAGGACTTCGTCGCTCGTGGTCACGCCGGCGGTGGACCCGTAACCGACGATCACTCCGGCGGCTCCGGTACGCATCAGGTGAAGGGCGGTGCGGTGATCTGCGACCCCACCGGCCACCACCGGTACGTCGAGTTCGGAGATGAAGGTCTTGAGGTTCAGCGGCTCGCAGTTGGAGGCGACCCGCTCGGCGGAGATGATGGTGCCCTGAATGACGAGCAGGTCGATACCGGCCGCAACCAGCGTCGGGGTCAGGGCCTGGACGTTCTGCGGGCTGACCCGCACAGCGGTGGTGACCCCGGCCTCCCGGACCCGGGCCACCGCCTCGCCGAGCAGGTCGAGGTTCAGCGGCGCGGCATGCAATTGCTGCAGCAGCCGGATCGACGCCGAGGGGTCGTCTTCCTTCTGCGCCGCCTCGATCACCCGGGCGATCTTGTCTGCGACGTTGGCGTGCCGGCCGAGCAGCCCTTCACCGTTGAGCACCCCGAGGCCGCCCAGCCGCCCGAGTTCGATGGCGAACTCCGGGGAGACCAGGGCATCGGTGGGGTGCGCGATGACCGGGATCTCGAACCGGTAGGCGTCCAACTGCCAGGAGGTGGACACGTCCTGGGAGGACCGGGTGCGCCGGGACGGGACGATGTTGATTTCGCTGAGTTCGTAAGTACGGCGGGCGTTTCGGCCCATGCCGATCTCGACCATGTCGCGCACGGCTTATCTCCCTAACGCGCGTAGTAGTTGGGCGCTTCAGCAGTCATGGTGATGTCATGCGGGTGGCTTTCCTTGAGCCCGGCCGCGGTGATCTGGACGAACTGAGCCCGCTGCAGATCCGCGATGGTCGCCGCGCCGGTGTAGCCCATCGCGGCGCGCAAGCCGCCGGTGAGTTGGTGGATCACGGTAGACAGCGGCCCACGGAAGGGCACCCGTCCTTCGATTCCTTCCGGCACCAGCTTGTCTTCGGAGAGCACATCGTCCTGGAAATAGCGGTCCTTGGAGAACGATTTTGCCTCGCCCCCGCCAGAGCCCCGGCCCTGCATGGCGCCCAGCGATCCCATGCCGCGGTAGCTCTTGAACTGCTTGCCGTTGACGAAGATCAGGTCGCCGGGGGCTTCGGCGGTTCCGGCCAGCAGCGAGCCGAGCATGGCTGTGGACGCCCCGGCGGCCAGCGCCTTGGCGATATCACCGGAGTACTGCAGGCCACCGTCGGCGATCACCGGCACTCCGGCGGGCGCGCAGGCCGCGGTGGCCTCCAGGATCGCGGTGATCTGCGGGGCGCCGACACCGGCGACGACCCGAGTGGTGCAGATCGAGCCCGGCCCGACGCCGACCTTGACCGCGTCCGCGCCGGCTTCCACCAACGCCGCCGCCGCACCGCGGGTTGCGACGTTACCGCCGACCACCTCGACCTTGTGTCCGACTTCGGCCTTGACCTTGCCGACCATGTCGAGCACCCGGCGGTTGTGGGCGTGGGCGGTGTCGACCACCAGCACGTCCACCCCTGCATCCACCAGCGCCATGGCCCGGTCCCAGGCGTCATCCCCGACCCCGACGGCCGCCGCGACCAGCAGGCGGCCATCGCTGTCCTTGGTGGCGTGCGGGTGCTTCTCGGTCTTGACGAAGTCCTTGACGGTGATCAGCCCGGTGAGCCGGCCGTGGCCGTCGACGATGGGAAGTTTCTCAATCTTGTTGCGCCGCAACAAACCAAGGGCGGCATCGGCAGTGACACCCTGCTGAGCGGTGATCAGCGGAGACTTGGTCATGACCTCGGCGACAGGCTTGTTCATATCGACTTCGAAGCGCATGTCGCGGTTGGTGATGATGCCCACCAACGCGCCGTCGCGGTCGACCACCGGAAGGCCGGAGATGTGGAACCGGGCGCACATCGCGTCGACCTCGGCCAGCGTGTTGTCCGGCGAGCACGTCACCGGATCGGTCACCATGCCGGCTTCCGAGCGCTTGACCATCTCCACCTGGGTGGCCTGCTCGGAGATGGAGAGGTTGCGATGCAGGACGCCGAGGCCACCCGCGCGGGCCATGGCGATGGCCATCCTGGCTTCGGTGACGGTGTCCATGGCCGAACTGACCAGTGGCACCTTGAGTCGGATCTTGCGGGTCAGCTGACTGGAGGTGTCCGCTGCGGCCGGGATCACATCAGAGGCTGCGGGCAGCAGTAGGACATCGTCGAAGGTGAGCCCGAGCATGGCGATCTTGGCGGGGTCATCGCCGCCGGTACGGAGCGATCCGGTCAGCGTCCCGGCGCTCAGGCCGTTGAGCCCGTCGACCCGGTGGGTGCTGCCTTCGGCAATGGACATCGGCACGGGCCTCCATCAGCGGGCGGAAATGGAGACCTCATCCTATCGGCTCGCCGGGTGGCTTCCCGGGCTGGACCGTCCCACTCCCGATGCTGCTCGCGTAATGTAGAGCCGTGCGCGACCACCTGCCACCGGGCCTGCCGCCCGACCCGTTCGCCGACGACCCGTGCGATCCCTCCGCGGCCCTTGACGCGTTGGAGCCCGGCGAGCCGTTGGATCCTCAGGAACGTGCCGCGGTCGAGGCCGATCTGGCCGACTTGGCGGTCTATGAGGCGCTGCTGGCCGGACGGGGAATCCGCGGCCTGGTGGTCTGTTGCGACGAGTGCAACTCCGACCACTATCACGACTGGGATATGTTGCGCGCCAACCTACTTCAGCTTCTTGTCGACGGCACCGTGCGGCCGCACGAACCTGCCTACGACCCGGAACCAGACGCGTATGTCACGTGGGATTACTGCCGCGGGTACGCAGACGCCTCACTCAACGAGGCGACGTCGGACCACTACGACGGCTCGCGCTAGCCCGTCAGAGCTCAACCCGCGGGTACCGGAATCAGCGGGGTCGTGGTCACCGGCGCCTGGACAGGTGCCGGCTCCGTCGGCGCCGGAGTGCTGACCACCGGGGCGGTCGCTTCAGGGGTGGTGGCTTCAGGAGTGGTGGCCGCCGATTGTTCAGCCGGGGCAGCGGTGGTGGTGCCCGGTGGTGTGGTCGCCGCTGAAGGCTCGGATGCCGCACCCGTCGACGGCACCGCCGTCGTCGGTGCTGCACTCGTCGCTGCCGGGGTCGTCGCGGCGGCGGCACTCGGGGACTCAACCGGGCTGGTCGCCGGCGCGGCACTGGTCGGCGTGGTGGTCTGCTGACTCTCGGCAGCCGGAGCGCTGGAAGATGTCGGGACGGTCGACGACGCCGTTTCGGTACTGGACCCGGGTGATGTCGTCACCGACGTCGTCGGAGTCTCAGACGTCCCAGAAGTCTCAGAAGTCCCAGAAGTCGCGGACGTCCCAGAAGTGGTGGGCGTCCCTGTCGTGGTGGACGTGGTGGAAGTAGTCGGGGTGGTCGAATCACCGGGCGGCGCAACCGCGGGCACCAGCTCCGCCGCCGACGGCGGCACGGTGTAGATGACACCGGGCGGCGCGGTGGCCGCCGGATCGCGCTCCACCACCTTGGCTGACAGGTCGTTGAACTGGTCGAGCAAAACCTGCTTCTGCTGTTCGTCACCGATGCTGGCGACTTGGGTGCTGACCTCGACCAGCTTGTTCTGGGCCTGATTCCAGTCGCCCTGTTCAATGAGGTCCTGCACCTGGTTCATGGTGGTCTTGGCAGCCAGGCCCACCTGGTCGTCGCGGACCTCCTTGGGTGCTCCGAACAGTGTGGTCCGCAGGCCGTAGAGGCTGTCCCCGGGACCCGCGCCGGCCACCACCGCACCGAATCCGCCGACACACAGGACGGCGGCCGCGGCCGCACCCACCGCGCTCAGTCCCCGGCGATTCTTCCGTGGGGTGATTTCGGTGTCGACGGTCCAGCGGTCCCGGCCGGGGCCGAGACGTTTCTGAGTTCGGCCGGCATTGAGGGCCGCGATTGCGTCGGCCTCGCTGATCAGCCCGGTGGCCGGTGGCCAGCGCATCTCATCGCGCCAGTTGCCGAGCAGCGCCGCGAGTTCGGCATCGGCAGCGTCCGCCGCGGGCGCCGGCCGGCCGACGGCAAGGGCGTCGATGAAACCGTCGGCGCGCCGGATGGCATCCATCGACGGATCGCTGTCGAAGTCGGGCCGTTGGACATCAGGCATAGTCGAACCCCGCTCCGGCTATCTCGGATTTCAGCCGCGCCAGCGCGCGATGCTGAGCAACCCGCACCGCACCCGGTGTGCTGCCGACGGCCTCGGCCGTCTCCTCGGCAGACAACCCGACCACGATGCGCAGGTTGAGGATCTCGCGCTGCTTCTCGGGAAGCAGGGCGAGCAATTTGCTCATACGGGCGGCGGAATCCGACTGCAACGCCATCTGCTCCGGCCCCGCATCCAGCGAGTACCGTTCCGGCACCACATCAGTGGGGTCGGACTTGTTGCGGGCCGTCGCGCGGTGAGCGTCGGCCACCTTGTGCGAAGCGATGCCGTACACGAAGGCCAGGAACGGGCGCCCCTGATCCTGGTAGCGCGGCAGCGCCTGGATGGCGGCCATGCAAACCTCCTGTGCAACGTCGTCAGCTGAAAGACCACTACGCTCCGCGGTCCCGATCCGAGCCCGGACATACCGGACCACGATGGGGCGAATGGTCTCCACTACCTCCCGAAGCGCATCACGACTGCCGGCCACTGCCTCAGCAACGGCGGCGTCGAGACGCTCTCCTGGAATAGTCATCGACGGCGGCATCTCCAACGTTACGTACAGGGCATTTCGGTCGGCAGGGCTCAGCTAGTGACAATATCGGCCCAACCTGTTGACCGGCGGTTAGCAGCGGTTCCACCGACCGCCGTGGCGGATCACGAACTCGGCGCTTCCATCCCGGATGCCGGCGATCACAGCCGGACCGTGCGCGTCGCTCCCGATATCGGCCAGCAGGCAGGCCAGCGCCCACCTTAACGGCACCAGCCCCTCGTCGTCGGCGGCGTCCAGAGCGGCGTCAGCGACCCTCCGGGATCCCGCCAGGTCTCCGGAGCAGCACAGCGCCGCCGCCAGGACGACGTCACTTTTGACTCTGTGACGGCGCAACGCGGGCAGGGCGACCGCGGCGAGGTCCACCCCGCGCCGGGCGTGGCCGACCGCGACTCGGCCCTCCCCGGCCGCCATGGCCAGCTCAGCGTGCACCCAGGCCAGCCGGATGTGCAGCCTCCGGGGTGGTGCCGGATGGACACGAGCCAGGGCCTCGGCCCGGTCCAGCAGCGCCGCGGATGCCGCCAGTCGACCCACACCGAGCGCGTCGGCCGCCAGACCGATCAGAGCGTCGACGCCGGCCTCCGGGTCACCGGCGGCGCGCAGCAAGGCCCGCCCGTCGTAGTCATGGGCCCGCCAATGCCAGCCGAGTTGACGCAGAAATGAGGCACGGCAGCTCAGCGCCAGCGATGCCAGCCGGGCATCGGGTCGGCAGCGCAGGAGTCGTGCCAGATCGGCTTCTGCACTGCCGTAGCGGCCCTGACCGCCGGCGGCCACGGCGCGAAGCCAAAGATCGTGCGGGTCAAATGCGGAGGGCAACGGCCAGCGTCCCGGTTCGGCGCCGAAGGCAACCTCCGCGATGTGCAAAGTCATAGCGTCGCGACGCTATCAATTCAGGTTAAGAGTTTGTGGTCGCAGCGTTACGGCCATGTCAACGGCAGCTGCGGAATTCATGATTTCGCAACGGTCTCGGTCCGGTTACAC
>DAIPYT010000023.1:0-30265 GCA_036782595.1 Mycobacterium sp.
AGGGCGACTCGGGCCCCTTGCAGCGGCCCTGGGGGTCGGTGCTGTCATGACCTTGAGTTCCCCGACCGTCGCGACCGCGGACTCAACAGACACAGGGCCTTCCTCACCTTCCTCGCCCACCTCGCGCTCCTCGTCCAGCGGCGTCGAGCGCCCTTCGGGTGAGCGCACCCCCCGGCCAACCCGGCAGCGTCAGGGAGTTGAGCGGACCGATCGTCCGCGTCCGCCGGCGGCCGCTGCGCGCGCTGCCCAACGGGACGTCCACCCGAAACAGATCGCGTATCCGCAACCTGTGTTCGTCGCGACGGCGCAGCCGTCCGTTCGAGCCGCGGAACCGGCGGCGGTCAGCAGTCCGCCCGTCGCCCCGGCTCCCGCCCCTGAGCCGCAGCGAAGCTCCAGCGCAGTGTCCACACCGGTGCCAGTCGCACGGGTTCAGCACGCACCCGTGCCGACTGTCGCGCCCGCGTCGGCCGCAGTCGCGCGCCGCTCCACGCCGGGAGTGATCGCGGGTCTACTCGCGACGGGCGCGCTGGGTGGCGGTGCCCCGGCGCAACCGATCACACCGTCGTTTGCCGACGTGACGGGCGCGATCTTCGTCCGCCGGGAGACCGCCCGGGCACGCGGCGCCTCCGGGTTCGCCGCACTCTTTCGAAACATCACGCCGACAATGAATCCCAGCCAGACCGGCCAGGGCATCGGCGGTGTGGTGACCGGCCGGCTGAATGCCACCGACCCCGACAGCGCCTCGCTGAGTTACTCCGTGACGCAGGTACCACTCCGCGGAGCCGTCGTCGTGGGTGCTGACGGGGTATTCACCTACACGCCGGATCCGGCCTGGGCCCCGACGGGTGTCAGTGACTCGTTCGTGGTCAGGGTCAGTGACGAGGGCAGCGACTCCCACGTCCACGGGTTCTCCGGCTGGCTGAACAAGATCACCGCCGGGCGCCGTGGCACGGCCGGCCACACCGCAACCGCCACCGTCTCAGTTGTGGTGTCACCGTTCGGCCCCACCAACAACGCGCCGACGGGTTCGGCGGTGGTGGGTGCGCCCAGTCCTGGTACCGGGGTGGTGACGGGCAGTGTCATCGGGTCTGACGTCGATGGTGACCCGTTGACGTATGCCGGTCCGTCGTCGACGGCGAAGGGCACGGTAAGTGTCTCTGCCGGAGGGGTTTTCACCTATACGCCGTCTTCGGTGGCGCGGCATACGGCCTCGGCGGTGGGGTCGGTGGTGGCCGATCGGGTTGATGGGTTCACCGTCACGATCAGCGATGGCCGTGGCGGTACGGTCGGTGTGCCGGTCACGGTGGCGGTCAGTCCGGTCAATGCCGGGCCGGTGTTGGGTGTGACGACGGTGGGGACCCCCGACGCCGGGACCGGGGTGGTGACCGGGCGGGTCAATGCCACCGACGCCGATGCCGACGCGTTGGCCTATAGCGCGCCGTCGTCGACCGGCAAGGGCAGTGTCGTGGTCAACGCGGGTACCGGTTCGTTCACCTACACCCCGACTACCGTGGCGCGGCAGAACGCGGCGGCACCCGGTGCGACACCGGCCGATCGGCAGGACAGCTTCACCGTCGCCGTGACCGATGGGCATGGCGGTGCGGTGAGCACCGCGGTCACCGTGGCGATCAGCCCATCCACCAACAACGCGCCGACGGGTTCGGCGGTGGTGGGTGCGCCCAGTCCTGGTACCGGGGTGGTGACGGGCAGTGTCATCGGGTCTGACGTCGATGGTGACCCGTTGACGTATGCCGGTCCGTCGTCGACGGCGAAGGGCACGGTAAGTGTCTCTGCCGGAGGGGTTTTCACCTATACGCCGTCTTCGGTGGCGCGGCATACGGCCTCGGCGGTGGGGTCGGTGGTGGCCGATCGGGTTGATGGGTTCACCGTCACGATCAGCGATGGCCGTGGCGGTACGGTCGGTGTGCCGGTCACGGTGGCGGTCAGTCCGGTCAATGCCGGGCCGGTGTTGGGTGTGACGACGGTGGGGACCCCCGACGCCGGGACCGGGGTGGTGACCGGGCGGGTCAATGCCACCGACGCCGATGCCGACGCGTTGGCCTATAGCGCGCCGTCGTCGACCGGCAAGGGCAGTGTCGTGGTCAACGCGGGTACCGGTTCGTTCACCTACACCCCGACTACCGTGGCGCGGCAGAACGCGGCGGCACCCGGTGCGACACCGGCCGATCGGCAGGACAGCTTCACCGTCGCCGTGACCGATGGGCATGGCGGTGCGGTGAGCACCGCGGTCACCGTGGCGATCAGCCCACTGGCGGACCCGGGCACCCCGCTGGCCGCCTTCCCGGGAGCGGAAGGTTTCGGCGCCTCCGCGACCGGCGGCCGCGGCGGCAGCGTCGTCTACGTCACCAACCTCAATGCCAACGGACCGGGCTCACTGCAATGGGCCATCGACCAACCCGGCGCCAAATACGTCCTGTTCAAGGTCAGCGGCGTCATCGACACTCAGATCCACCTCACCAACGGCAACGTCACCATCGCCGGGCAGACCTCACCCGGCGGCATCACCATTCGGGGCCTCGTCACCGACGAAACCCCCTACCAGGATCAGGCGGTCCAAGCCCCGGCAGACTTCGCCGAGAACTGGATTCTGCAGCACATCCGGATTCGTCCGGGTGCCGACGGGCCGAGCGACGACGGCCTGCGGATCCGATACACCCGCAACGCGATCGTCGATCACGTCTCGATTGGCAACGCCACCGACGAGGCGATCGAAATCTCCTACTCCCACGACATCACCGTGCAGAACACGCTGATCGCCGAAACCGTCGGCGGGCACTCGTTCTACGGCGGGATTCTGATGAACTACTCGAACCCTGCGCACGGATTCGAACTCGACGATGTGTCCCTGCACCACAACGTGTTCAACCGGATCGAGGGACGTTTACCCGAGGGCAGTCGGGAGTCGGCAGCCGCGGCCAACTCGTTCATGAATCTGGAGATGTCCAACAACCTGTACTGGGATCCGCGATTCTTCGTCGCTCTCGGCGTCACCAGTGGTGTCGCCAGCGGCGGCCCCCAGCCGATCTATTGGCGGCTCAACGCCGTCAACAACTTCTTCCGCACCGCCAACGGCTTCCAGTTCGGCATGTTCGATGATCAGATCCTCAACGTCGCTCGTAACGAACTCTTCGTCAGCGGCAACAAGATGAGCCTGTACCCGTCACGCTCGGACTACCAACTCTTTTACTGCTGCAACGACTATCCGTCCGAAACCAGTCCGAACGCCACTTCGCGCCGGGCTCAGGCCCGGGCCAGCCGTCACCCCTTCCCGGCCATCACCTACACGCCGACCGACCAGTTGCGCACCGTACTGCTCAACACCGCCGGGGCATGGCCACGGGACCCCATGGATATCAGGCTCATGCAGTCCGTCGCCGCGAACACGATTTCGTCGGCTCCGATCGCCACCAACCCCGCCGGGGATGCTCTGCTGCCGGCCTTCACCGGACCCGCGCCGGCTGCGCCGACCGACACCGACAGCGACGGGATGCCCGACGCCTGGGAGACGGCAAAGGGGCTCAACCCCAACGTCGCCAACACCAACGCCCGCACCCTGTCCGCGGCCGGCTACACCGACTTGGACGTTTACCTCAGCGAACTTTCCGCCAGCCGGGTCACGGGCTGGGCGGGTTGACGCGCCGGACTCCGGTCACGATGACCGCCAGTCCGATGATCCCGATCGCAACCCATCCCCACGGCTGGAACCACGGGTCGTTAGCCACCACTGCCGTGCGAGTCGGGACCGCAACGTAGTGATCTACGGTGGAATCGCTTGTGGTACAACGAATCTCGACGCGGGCCGGGAGATCGGTGGTATTGGTCCAGCCGCCGACGGCGACAGTCTGCTGACCGTCGGCGAGTACGCCGGTGAGGGATCGGTTGATGTGGACCCGGCGGCCGAGTTCGAGGGGCCGGCCGTCGCGGACCGCGGTGCAGTCGCCGGTGGTGGTGCCGGCGATGCCGTACAGGTCGGTGCCGACCAGAAAGGCGACCAGCGTCTGTGCCGTCGGTATCGAGACGGCGGTCGGTTCGCCCAGCGGGGTCGGCCCGGCTTGCGTCCAGGCGGCGGTGAGATCCTCGGTGGTGTCGGGCTGCTGCAGTAACGGCACCACCAGCAGTGTGCCGATCCAGCCCAGCAGAGCCAGTCCAAGGACGGCCACTCCGGCCATCACCCGGTGCGCACCACCCGCCATGCGCCAAGGGTATGGGGCAGCCGGCGAGCGCGGTCGGAGATAGCCTTGGGTTATGAGCACCGTCGAGGTCTTCGCCGATGTCCTGTGCCCTTTCACCCATGTCGGTCTGCACACCCTAATCGACCGGCGCACCGAGCGTGGGCTCACCGAGCCGCGGCTGCGAATCCGGGCCTGGCCATTGGAGTTGATCAACGGTAAGCCACTGGACCCCGATCACATCGCCGCCGAGATCGTGGCTCTGCAAGGCTCGGTGCGTCCGGATCTGTTCAAGGGGTTCGCTGTCGAGACCTTCCCGAAGACGTCGATGGCCGCTTTCGCGTTGACCGCCGCCGCCGACCGCACCGGCGATCCGATTCTCATCGAAGAGGTCGGAATGGCGTTGCGCGATGCGGTGTTCGAGCAGGGTCTGGACATCGGCAGGCCGGAGGTGGTGGCCACGGTGGCGGCCCGGTTCGGGCTGACACCGCTGGATGCCGAGGGCACCGAGGCGGCGGTCAGGGCCGACTGGGATGAGGGCAAGCGCCGCGGCGTCGTCGGATCGCCGCATTTCTTCACTGCCGATGGTGGCAGTTGGTTCTGTCCGGGCCTGGCCATCAGCCGCGACAACGTCGGCAACTTCATCGTCGCGTGGAAAGAGGGCAGTGCGGCGTTCGTGGATAGGGTATTTGCGTGACGCCGACACCGGACGAGTTGCGTCGCTGGCGTCGACACCTTGCCAATGAGCGCGCTGAAGCCGCTGTCTACCGCGACCTCGCTCTCAAGCATGACGGCGAGGAACGCGAGATCCTGGCCTCCATCGCCGCCGCCGAAGAGCGCCACGAACAGCATTGGCTCAACTTGCTCGGTGATCAGGTCGGCCCCCCGGTGCGGGCCGATCTGGGTACCCGCAGCCTGGCATTCATGGCCCGACACTTCGGGTCGGTGTTCGTCCTGGCCCTGGTGCAGCGATTCGAAGCACGTGCCAGCTACGACGACGACGCCGACGCCACCCCCACGATGGCCGCCGACGAGCAGATCCATGAAGAGGTCATCCGAGCCCTTGCCGGCCGCGGGCGGGACCGGCTCTCCGGTAGCTTCCGCGCCGCGGTGTTCGGGGCCAACGACGGCCTGGTGAGCAACCTGGCGTTGATTCTCGGCGTGGCGGCCACCGGGGTGGACAACCACACCGTCCTGGTGACCGGCTTGGCCGGCCTGCTCGCCGGTGCGTTGTCGATGGGCGCGGGGGAGTACGTCTCTGTCAGTTCGCAGCGCGAACTGCTGGAAGCTTCGGCTCCGAGTCCCAACGTCGGATCGGCCCTGAACCAGTTGGACGTCGACGCCAACGAACTCGAGTTGGTCTACCGGGCCCGCGGCATGAGTGCCGAGGAGGCGGGGGCGCACGCCGCCAAAGTGCTACGGGATGCGACGGGGACGAGTCACCAGGCCACCGGCCAAGGTATGGAACGCCACGAGGCGATCGGCACCGGATTGGGGGCCGCGGTGTCGAGCTTTCTGTTCTTCGCCACCGGGGCCTTGATACCGGTGCTGCCGTACCTGTTCGGCGTCGAGGGTCGGGCCGCGATGGTGGCGGCCGCGGTGCTGGTCGGAATCGCCTTGCTCGCGACCGGGGTGGTCGTCGGACTGCTGTCCGGAGCGCCCCCGCTGCGACGAGCACTGCGGCAGTTGATGATCGGCTACGGGGCAGCGGCCATCACCTATGTGCTCGGACTGATGGTTGGCGCTGGAATGGGCTAACGCCCCTGTGGTGTCACTGAATGATGGGCTAGGGGCCCTGCGGTGTCACTGTGGGTGGTTCGCCAGATACTCACCGACGGGAAGCCGTTGTGATTCGGCGTATCCGATCGGCAAGAGCACGTCGCCGGCAGTGGTGTTGTAGTAGACCTCCCAGCGGTGGTAGGCGCCGAAGGCTGCCGGATCTGCCGCCATGATGACCGCGTAGTCGGTCACCGCATTGACGTACTCGTCGGCATGGTTGTAGGCGAAGATGGCGCGACCGGGGTTGGTCGCGAACCCGCTGGCGGCAAGGTACCGGCCGGCCGCCATGATCGCGTCGCGGGGCGAATTGACGTCGGTCCCATTGCCGTAGGCGGCCCAGGTCTCCGGCATGAACTGCATCGGGCCTTGTGCCCCGGCTGTACTGACGCCCGCGATGCTGCCGAACTTCGTTTCGATGAGGTTGATCGCGGCAAGGTAATTCCAGCCGACTCCGGTGGCGGCTTCGGCTTCCCGGTAGTAGCCGAGCAGGTCGCCAGTCGGTGCGGACGGGATGATGCGCCAGGCCGGCAACGTGTCACGGACCGGGGACATCGCAGTCAACTGCCGGCGCGCGTCGATATTGCGGTCGTAGATCATCGACAGCGATTCCGGGATCAGCGGCCGGATGATCGGATCCCACTCGGGATGGCGCCCAATGGCGCGGTAGGCGACCTGCTGGCGGCGTGCGGCGGCAACCAATGCGGGCTCGGGCGTCGACGGATCACGGAGTGCCTGCTCGTCGGCAACCAGATCGGCGCCGATCTGAGCCGGGTCGGACGCCAGTTTCGGCTGAGCGCCCGCCGGCGCGGGCGCAGCAGTGGTGTCCATCTTGGTCACGGTTGACCCGGTCACGGGGGCCTCGGAAACGGGGGCCTCGGAAACGGGGGCCTCGGAAACGGGGTCCGGCGCAGAGGCGGCAGGCCCGGTCGGCTGCGCGCAGCCTGCTAGGGAGAGCGCGACGACTGCCAGTGCGGTGGATAGCGGTGAAGCCGATTGACGCCGCACTGGAAGAACCCCATTTCATAGGCCCGGACGTGGAAGCGACTGTAGCGCGTGCCAAGGCGCACGATCGGTTGCTGTGCAGTAGTGTCATGAGCGCAAAACCGACGGTCGGTCGTCACGGCGGACGGTTGGGCTTGTCAGCACCGATACAGCGCCGGTGTTAACGTAAGCGGAAATTCAATGACGAGAACGACGAGAGGGAATGGCATGGCCAACACCCGTTTGATTTATGCGATTGCAGCGGCGGGCTTCCTGGCCGCGGGCGTCCCGGCAGGCATCGCGTGGGCTGGCGGCCCGGGCGGTGTCGTCGAGGATAACGACATCTCGGAGGCGGTCGGCTCCGGCGTGTTCTTAGGCGAACTCGACGGCTTCTACGGCAACGGCGCCACCAACGAGGAGGCCGCGGCTGAAGTGCTTGCCGCCTGCAATGCCGCCGGTGGTGTCGACTGCACGGTTGACGAGGTCACCAACGACAACCTGTGCATCGTGTCGGTCGCCGACGACGTGAGTGATGTCGTCGCCGGCGGCGCTGGGCCGACGGTCGAGGCGGCCGTTGCCAACGCCATCGCACAGGCCGCGGCCAACAACACGCCGTTCGGCCCCAACCCCGCCGTCGTCATCTCGGACTGCCCCTAACCGGCCGCTCCGAATTCCAAAACCATCGTCGTTTCCGGGTAACGTCCCGAAAGGGGAAAGACTTATGACAACTAGAGGCAAAGCAGCTCTCATGGTGGCCGGTCTGGCTGTGGCGGCGGGTGTTGCGGCCCCTGCGGCCACAGCTCGTCCGAGCTGCCAGAGCACCGACTTCAAGACCATCTGCCAGACCAACGGCAGCGTGTCGATTAAGGCCCGGCCTGGAACCGTGGCGCCTCCGGGCAACATGCCGCATATCCCGTGGATCGGTGGTCCCGGGCGTCGCTAGACCTTTCGTCGCCGAGGGGCGAGGCCGGTGAGTTCTCATTTCGCCGTCCTCGCCTCTCTGGCGTTGGCCATCTTCTTCAGCCCCGAGACCTTGGTGCTCGGCCTGATCATCGCCGCCGACAAGAAAGTCCCCCGACTGGCGGCGCTGGGGTACGCCATCGGCGGCATCCTCGGCATTGCGTTCGCGACCGGGGTCGGTCTGTGGATCGCGCACGCCGCCGGTACCGGCAGCCATAGCCCGGCGCACCACGGCTGGCCCGGTTTCGTCGTGCGGATCGCCATCGCGGTCGCGCTGATCACCATCGGCGCACGACGCGCGATTAACGCGGTTCGCAAGAAACCGATCCCGGACGTCTCTGCGCCGGAGCACAAGCCCAGCCGTCTTCGGACCACGCTGACCCGACGCTTTCCCGGCCTCGATCCGGAGGCCGACTTGCCGGTACCCCGCCGAGTCAGCCGCGCGGGGTTGGCCGGTTTTGCCATGTGCGGGCTGCACCCCAAGGTTTTTCCGATCGCCATCGCGGCCGGGCATCAGATTTCCCAGATCACCGAGCCCGGGCAACGGACCCTGGGCATCGTGATGTTCGCGGTGATCGCCGTCGTCCCGGCCCTGTTGCCCGCTGTCATCGACCTGATCAACCCCGGCGCGACGGTCCGGATCAAAGAGGGCTACGAACGGATCATGAAGGTCCATGGCCGGTGGATTACCGCCGCGTTGTTGCTGGTCGCAGGTTCCTATGTCGGTCTCGAGGCGTTCAAGGACATGCCCGGGCGATAGGGCCGGGAACAAATCCCCGAGCCCCGCGGTTACCCCTACTGATAACTTGAGCCGGTCCGACTCAACTTCGGCTTGACAGCTCCCGCTGTTTTCCGCAAGCTTGAGTCTGGTCCGCTCAGACCAGAACGTCTATTCAGGAGGAATACAAACATGGCTCGTGCGGTCGGAATCGACCTCGGGACCACCAACTCCGTCGTCTCGGTCCTCGAAGGTGGCGACCCTGTCGTCGTCGCCAACTCGGAGGGCTCCCGCACGACGCCGTCCGTGGTCGCCTTTGCGCGTAATGGCGAAGTGCTGGTCGGCCAGCCCGCCAAGAACCAGGCGGTCACCAACGTCGACCGCACCATCCGGTCGGTCAAGCGCCACATGGGCACCGACTGGTCCGTCGAGATCGACGGGAAGGACTACACCGCTCAGGAGATCAGCGCTCGCACGCTGCAGAAACTCAAGCGCGACGCGGAAAGCTACCTCGGCGAGGACATCGTCGACGCGGTGATCACGGTTCCCGCCTACTTCAATGACGCCCAGCGTCAGGCCACCAAGGAGGCCGGCCAGATCGCCGGTTTGAACGTGCTGCGGATCGTCAACGAGCCCACCGCCGCGGCCCTGGCCTATGGCCTGGACAAGGGAAACAAGGAACAGACCATCCTGGTCTTCGACCTCGGTGGCGGCACCTTCGACGTGTCGCTGCTCGAAATCGGCGACGGCGTCGTCGAGGTCCGTGCGACCTCCGGTGATAACCACCTCGGTGGCGACGACTGGGACGACCGGATCGTCGAGTGGCTCGTCGACAAGTTCAAGGCTTCGGCCGGCATCGATCTGACGAAGGACAAGATGGCGATGCAGCGGCTGCGCGAAGCCGCCGAGAAGGCCAAGATCGAGCTGAGTTCGGGTCAGTCCACCTCGATCAACCTGCCCTACATCACCGTCGACGCTGACAAGAACCCGCTGTTCCTCGACGAGCAGCTGACGCGTTCGGAGTTCCAGAAGATCACTCAGGATCTGCTGGACCGCACCCGGGCGCCTTTCCAGTCGGTGATCGCCGACGCCGGAATTCCGGTGGCCGACATCGATCACGTGGTGATGGTGGGCGGCTCGACCCGGATGCCGGCGGTGTCGGATCTGGTGAAAGAGATGACCGGCGGTAAGGAGCCGAATAAGGGCGTCAACCCTGACGAAGTGGTGGCGGTCGGAGCGGCCCTGCAAGCCGGTGTGCTCAAGGGTGAGGTGAAAGACGTTCTGCTGCTTGATGTCACGCCGCTGAGCCTCGGCATCGAGACCAAGGGTGGGGTGATGACCAAGCTGATCGAACGCAACACCACCATCCCGACCAAGCGGTCGGAGACCTTCACCACCGCCGACGACAACCAGCCGTCCGTGCAGATCCAGGTCTATCAGGGTGAGCGCGAGATCGCCGGCCACAACAAGCTGCTCGGCAGCTTCGAGTTGACCGGTATCCCGCCGGCGCCGCGCGGCGTGCCCCAGATCGAGGTCATCTTCGACATCGACGCCAACGGCATCGTGCACGTCACGGCCAAGGACAAGGGCACCGGCAAGGAGAACACGATCAAGATCCAGGAGGGCTCCGGCCTGTCCAAGGAGGAGATCGACCGGATGATCAAGGACGCCGAGGCGCACGCCGACGAGGACCGCAAGCGCCGCGAGGAAGCCGACGTCCGCAACCAGGCCGAGTCGCTGGTCTACCAGACGGAGAAGTTCGTAAAGGAACAGCGCGAAGCCGAGGGTGGATCGAAGGTCTCCGAAGAGACCCTTGCCAAGGTCGACTCGGCGGTCTCTGACGCCAAGACCGCACTGAACGGCTCGGACATCGGGGCGATCAAGTCCGCGATGGAGAAGCTGGGTGTCGAGTCGCAGGCACTCGGCCAGGCCATCTACGAGGCCGCACAGGCGGAGCAGGCTGCCGGCGGCGGCGAATCCGGCGGCGGATCGTCGGCTGACGATGTGGTGGACGCCGAGGTCGTCGAGGACGATCAGGAGCCCCGGTGACGGACCGCGAGGCCGAGGAACCGGTGACGGTTACCGACAAGCGGCGGATCGACCCGCAGACCGGTGAGATTCGCGATTCGGGGATGAACATGTCCTTCGGTGCCGCCCCTTCGGGGGCGGCACCGGGGGCGCCCGGCGCCGCCGAAGCCGACAAAGTCGCCGAGCTCACGGCCGATCTGCAGCGCGTGCAGGCCGATTTCGCCAACTACCGCAAGCGCGCCCTGCGTGAGCAGGAAGCGGCAAGCGAGCGAGCCAAGGCTGTCGTCGTCAACCAACTGCTGCCCGTGATCGATGACCTCGACCGGGCCCGCAGCCACGGCGACCTCGAGGGCG
The DNA here is from genome assembly GCA_036782595.1 of Mycobacterium sp. Lineage (GTDB taxonomy): Bacteria > Actinomycetota > Actinomycetes > Mycobacteriales > Mycobacteriaceae > Mycobacterium. The sequence goes on from DAIPYT010000023.1 coordinate 11,011, forward strand.
GCCCCCTGAAGGCGGTCGCCGATAAGCTCGCCGCCGCGCTCACCGGCATGGGCCTGGTCGAATTCGGCGCCGAGGGCGAGGAGTTCGACCCCTCGCTGCACGAAGCGGTGCAGCACGAGGGCGACGGCTCCAACCCGGTGATCGGACACGTTATGCGCAAGGGCTACAAGCTCGGCGAATTCGTGCTGCGGCCGGCGATGGTCGGGGTGGTGGACACGGTGAATGTCACAAGCCGGACCGACACGCCGCAAGACGAACCGCACTGGGACGCCCAGAACGCAGAATCAGATCAATAACCCAGATATCAACAACTCAGAGGAGGTGACGCTGCATGGTTCAACGTGAGTGGGTTGAGAAGGATTTTTACAAGGTGCTCGGCGTCTCCTCCGACGCCAGCGATGACGAGATCAAGCGGGTCGCCAAAAAGCTGCTCGCAGAGAATCATCCGGACCGCAACCCCGACAACCCGGCCGCGGAGGAACGCTACAAGGAAGTCGGGGAAGCCCGCGATGTGCTGACCGACAAAGCCAAGCGCAAGGAGTACGACGAGACCCGGCGGATGTTCGCCGGCGGTGGTTTCGGTCGGCGCTTCGGCGGCGGTGGCGGCGGTGGTGGTGGCGGCTTCAGCGGCTACGACGACGGCGGCGGCGGGTTCAACCTCAACGATCTGTTCGGCCAAGCCGGCCAGGACGGTGGGGCCAATATCGGCGACCTGTTCGGCGGGTTGTTCGGCCGGGGCGGCGGTCAACCGCGCACCACCCGGCCGCGCCGCGGCAAGGACCTGGAGACCGAGACCGAACTCGATTTCCTGGAGGCCACCAAGGGTGTGGCCATGCCGTTGCGGCTGACCAGCCCGGCGCCCTGCACCACGTGCCACGGCAGCGGCGCGCGGCCGGGCACCAGCCCGAAAATGTGCGCCAACTGCAACGGCTCCGGGGTGGTCAACCGCAATCAGGGGGCATTCGGCTTCTCCGAGCCCTGCACAGAATGCCGCGGCAGCGGTTCCATCATCGAAAACCCCTGTACCGATTGCGGTGGCAACGGGGTCACCACCCGTACCCGCACGATCAACGTGCGGATCCCCTCGGGTGTGGAGGACGGTCAGCGTATCCGGCTGGCCGGCCAGGGTGAGGCCGGCCTGCGTGGTGCCCCGTCGGGTGACCTCTACGTCACCGTGCATGTTCGCGCCGACAAGGTCTTCGGCCGCGACGGAGACGACCTCACCGTCACGGTGCCGGTCAGCTTCACCGAGCTTGCCCTGGGGACGACCCTGAAGGTGCCGACGCTGGACGGCAAAGTCGGCGTCAAGGTGCCCAAGGGCACCACCGACGGTCGCATCCTGCGGGTGCGTGGCCGCGGTGTTCCCAAGCGGACCGGCGGTGCCGGCGACCTGCTGGTGACGGTGAAGGTGGCGGTGCCGCCATCGCTGGAAGGCGAGGCCCTGGAGGCGCTGGAGGCCTACGCGGCCGCCGAGAAGGCCAGCGGGTTCGACCCGCGTGCCGGATGGGTTGGAAACCGGCCATGACCGCCGCCAACGGACCCCGGGAGACCCAGACGTTTCTGATCTCGGTGGCCGCTGAGTTGGCCGGTATGCACGCCCAGACGTTGCGCACCTACGACCGGCTCGGACTGGTCAGCCCGGAGCGCAGCGCCGGCGGTGGGCGGCGCTACTCCGCGCGCGATGTCGAACTGCTCCGTGAGATCCAGCGGCTCTCCCAGGACGAGGGTGTCAATCTCGCCGGGATCAAGCGGATCATCGAACTCACCAACCAGGTCGAGGCGCTGCAGGCGCGGGTCGTCGAGATGGCCGATGAGTTGTCCCGCTCCAGGCCGCGCCGTGATCTGGCGGTGGTGCCCAAGAGCACCGCATTGGTGGTGTGGAAACCCCGCCGCTGATTGCCGAGCGGGGTTACTTGACCTTGATGGTGAAGGTCGAGACGGCCGGCCGGCCCGGCACCGCCTTGTTGTAGCTGCCTTTGCGTAGCGCATTGGTGGGAGCGGCCATCGGCTCGATGCCCACCACGTCGTCGTTGTTGGGGGCGAAGATCTGCGCCGCAGGATAGCCGTTGTCGAAGATCACCTCGATGCGGCGGTCGCCGCCCGACAGTGCGAACACCGCACCTTGGGGAACCTCGTCGAAACCGTCGTCGAAGACACGATCGCCCAGTTTCTCCGCCTTCTTCGGCCATTCTTCGGTGGCACCGGTCGGGATTCCCCAGTTGTCCACCGGAAGGTGGCGCAGCGGCGGGGTCTCCAGCAGCCACTCCGACCGCGGAACGCCCGGGATGGTCAGGTACGGGTGGAAGCCGAAGCACAGCGGGACCGAGGCCGACGTCGTCGGGGTGACGGTTGTCTCGATGGTCAGCGCGCGATCGACGAGCTTGATGTCCAGGGTGACCACGTGCGGGAACGGGAAACTGCACAGCAGCCGTGGCTGGCCGCCGTAGTCGAGGTCGGCGATGAACCGGTTGTCCTCCTGCTCGGTGACCAGCCAGCCCGGATAAGCCGCCAGTACACCGTGGATGACGAGGCCGTGCTCATCGGAGCGCACCCCGCCCACGCCTGGGGTCAGCGTCACCGCGCCGCCGTCCACGGCGTAGCCGTTGGCGGACAGCCGGTTGGCCCACGGGTAGAGGATCGGGATTCCCATGGTCTTGCCGGTCGTCAGGTAGGCGTTGAGACCGCGACGCTGACCGAGCAGTTCCACCCCTCCGTCGGACAGCGAGGTGCAGACCATGCCCGCGGACGGGACGAAGGTCGCGGTAAGGGCCGACGACGGGTCTTTCAGGACTACTGAGGGCAACTGGGCCATTGTCGGATTGTGCCATGAACGATCGGTGCATGACCAAGTCGTAGGAACATCAGCGGTGCTGGTCGATATAGCTGGTGAGGTCATTGATTGTGCGTAGCGAGGCGTACTCCGACTCCGGGATGTCGACCTCGAAGCGCTTATGCAACCGGACCAGGAAGTTCAGCCAGTCCATCGAGTCCAGATCGACCTGGTCGCGCAGTAGCTCACTGTCACTCAAGTCGGACTCCTCGACCTCGGGGGCAATGTCCAACAGTTCGGCCACTACTCCCGCGCGTGTCTGAGTGCTCACGTCGTCTCCTCTCAAGGGCTTTCTACAGCGCACCGGGCTGCTGCAGCAGTCGGTTGATCTCCGCCAGGAACAGCGACCCGCGGGCGCCGTCGCTTGCCCGGTGGTCTGCGGCGAGACTGGAATGCACCGTGGTGGCGACGCGGATCCCGCCGTCGACGACAACCACCCGCTGGGCTGGGCGGCCGAAGCCGATGATGGCCACCTGCTCGGGGTAGATGACGCCGAAGACCGAGTCGACGCCGTTGGCGCCCAGGTTGGTGACGGTGATGGTCGGATCGGACATCTCCGAACTGCGCAGCGATCCGGCCCGCGCCCGGGCCACCAGGTCGGTCAGGTCCTCCATCAGCTCCGGCAGTGGCTTCTCGGCCACGTCGTGGATGGCCGGGGCCACCAGGCCGCCACCGCGCAGTGAGATGGCCACCCCGACGTGTGTTCCGTTCGCGGGCTCGAAGTGGTCCCCCCCGGGACCCGAGCGCCAGAACCCGTTGAACTCACCGAATCGGAGCGTGGCCAGCGCGACGGCCTTCAACTGCAGCACGGCAGGCAGGATCCGTTCGGTGATCGGCCGGTCGGCGTTCTGCTCGGTCAGCCACGCAAGCGCGGTGTCGAGGATGATTTCGTCGGCCAGGTAGTAATGCGGGATCTCGCGCTTGGAGCGACTCATCGCCGCGGCGATCGATGCCCGCATGGCCGCCCCACGTTCGCGGACCTTCTGGGCGGCCGACTTCGGTGCGCCGTCTGGCGGTGGCGGCGGCGGAGCAGGCTTGGGAGCTTCCGCCGATCTCAAGGCGGCCGCGTGCTCGACGTCGTGCAGTGTGACCGCCCCCTGCGGTCCGGTCCCGGTGATGACGTTGAGGTCCACCCCCAGCGCGACGGCGGTACGACGTGCCACCGGGGACACCCACAGCCGATGCCCGACTGGAGACGAAATGTGCTGCGGGGTAGTGACTTCGGTGTGAGGTTGCGCGGCAACAGGTTCCGTCGCAGCTGGCACGGCAGCCGACGGCGCCGCGCCGGGTTTCTCGCCCGGTTCCAGCAGCGTGGCCAGCGGTGTTCCGACGGCGACGGTCTCGCCAATCGGTACCAGCAACTTGTCTACCACGCCTTCGTGCCAGCACTCGATCTCCACTGCCGCCTTGGTGGTTTCGACGACGGCCACGATCTGACCGCGGGTCACCTTGTCGCCGGGCTTGATCCGCCACTCATCGAGTCGGCCCTCGTCCATGTCTGCCCCGAGGGCGGGCATCGTGAACTCGATCATGCTTCGGCTACCCCGGGTCGCTGCGCCACGGCCTGCCGCTCGCCGGTGCCGAACAGTCCCCGTACAGCACCAAGAATCTTCTCGGGTTGCGGAAGTGCTGCTTCCTCAAGGTGTTTGGCGTAGGGGATCGGCACCTCGGCGGTACACACCCGGGCGATCGGTGCATCGAGTTCGTAGAAGGCCTGTTCGACGATGCGCGCGCTGATCTCCCCGGCCAGGCTGCCGGTGTGCCAGGCTTCGTCGACCACCACCACCCGGTGGGTCTTGCGCACCGACTCCATGATGGTGGCGTCATCGAGGGGGCGCAGTACCCGAAGGTCGATGACATCGCACTCGATACCGGCCTGGGCCAATTGCTCGGCGGCGTCGAGGGCCTTGGGGATACAGCCGCCGTAGGCGATGATGGTGGCGTCGGTTCCGTTGCGCCGCAATGCGGCACGGCTGATATCTGTGGGGGACAGCGACTCCAGATCGGCGGCGAGGTTGTAGAGGGCCACGTGTTCGACGATGATCACCGGATCGGATTGGGTCAACGCCGTCCGCAGCATCCCGTAGGCATCGGCGACGGTGGCCGGCGCCAGCACGGTGATGCCGGGAATGTGGGCATACCAATTCTCAAGGCTGTGCGAGTGCTGGGCCGCCAACTGCCGACCGGCCCCGGTGGCCATCCGCACCACCACGGGCACCGAGAACTGCCCGTTGGACATGTGCCTCAGTGCCGCTGCGGTATTCACGATCTGGTCCAGGGCGAGCAGGCTGAAGTTCACCGTCATCACTTCGACGATGGGCCGCAGCCCACCGAGCGCGGCGCCGATCCCGATACCCACGAAGCCGAGCTCTGAGATCGGTGTGTCGCGGATCCGGTCTTGGCCGAACTCCTCGAGCATTCCCTTGGATACCGCGTAGGTTCCGCCGTAGCGACCGACGTCCTCGCCGAGCAGAACGACGCGTTCGTCTGCGCGCATGGCGTCGGCGATCGCGTCGTGGACGGCACCGCGGTAGGTGGTCTTCATACGGTGCGACCGGCCGGCGTCATCACGTCACGGGTCAAGGTCTCGACGCTCTCCAGCGTCCCGGCCTCGGCGTAGGACACGGCCTCGTCGACCTCGGCCGCCACCATCTTTTCGATGGCTGCGACATCATCGGTGCCCAGTAGACCTTCGGCCGAGCAACGTTCGGTGAAGGTGCGGATGGGGTCGTGTTCGTCGCGCCACTCGGCCACTTCGGCCTTGTCGCGGTACAACTCCGGGTCGAACATTGAATGCGGCCGGAAGCGGTAGGTGCGGAACTCGAGGAAGTACGGGCCGCCGTGGGTCCGGATATGGTCGACCGCCCGTTGCATCGCGGCGTAGCAGTCGAACACATCCATCCCGTCGGCAGAGGCTCCGGGCACCCGGTAGGCCGCGGCTTTGGCGACCAGATCCACCTGGGAAAGTTCCCGGTCGATCGAGGTACCCATCGCATACCGGTTGTTCTCACAGCAGAACAGCGCCGGCAGTTGCCACAGTTCGGCCATGTTCATCGTTTCGTGGAAGGCGCCCTCAGCGGTGGCGCCCTCACCGAAGTAGCAGGCGCTGACCCGATTTCGCCCGAGTTGCTTGTCGGCGAAGGCCAGCCCGGCGGCCAGTGGCAGCCCGGCGGCCACGATCGCGTTGCCGCCGTAGAAGCGCCGACTGGCGTCGAACAGGTGCATGGATCCGCCGCGCCCGCCCGAACAGCCCTCCTGCTTGCCGAACATCTCGGCCATGATCTTGGTCATCGGGATGCCGCGGAGCAATGCATGGGCATGCTCGCGGTAGGTGGCGATCACCGCGTCATCGGCTTGGAGCACCCGCAGCGACCCGGCCGCTACTGCTTCTTCGCCGACGTAGAGATGCAGGAATCCGCGAATCTTCCCGGCGGAATACATCTCCGCGCACTTCTCCTCCATCCGGCGTATCCGGATCATGTCGGTGAGCAGTGCGCGGGCCAGGCCGGCGTCGAGATCGCTCAACTCTTCACCCCCGGCGTCGTCTCCACGGTGGAGATGTCGCCCTCGGGCAGGCCGAGTTCGCGTGCCTTGAGCAACCGCCGCATGATCTTGCCGCTGCGGGTGTGGGGAAGGGAGTCGACGAAGTCGATCTCCTTGGGCGCCACCGCCGCGCCCAGTCGCTTGCGGGCGTGCCCCATCAGGTCGCGGCGCAGGCCGTCATCGCCCGTGTAGCCGGTCTTGAGCGTGACGAAAGCCTTCACCACCGCTCCGTAGGTCGGGTCGGGTTTGCCGATCACGGCAGCCTCGGCGACGGCCGGATGGTCGGTGAGCACGTTCTCCACCTCGAAGGGTCCGATCAGGTGACCGGAGGCCTTGATGACGTCGTCGGCGCGGCCGACGAACCAGAGGTAGCCGTCGGCGTCGCGCTTGACCAGATCGCCGGACAGGTACAGCTCGCCCTGTGAATTCCCCCGGGGATCGGCGTGGAAACACTTGCGGTAGCGCTCGTCCTGATTGAGGTATCCGCGGAACATCGACGGCCACCCCACCCGCAGTGCCAGTTCGCCTTCCACGTCTGGCTTGTCGATCACGCTCACCGCGCCGGTCTCTTCGTCGTGATCGACGATGACGACGTGCACACCGGGCAGTGGCCGGCCCATCGAGCCGGGCTTGATGTCGAAGGCCGGGGTGTTGGCCACCATGATTCCGCCGGTCTCGGTCTGCCACCAGTTGTCGTGGATCGGCAATCCCAGCACTCGTTTGCCCCACCAGACCGCCTCGGCATTGAGCGGTTCGCCGACGCTGGCAATGAAGCGCAGTTGCGGGAAGCGGTATTTGGCGGCCAGTTCGGGCCCGGCTTTGATCAGCATCCGCACCGCGGTCGGGGCGGTGTACCAGACGGTGACCTCCTGGTCCTGCAGGATTCGGTACCAGTGCTCGGCATCGAACTCGGCTTCATCGATGATCGAGGTGACGCCGTGTAGTAGTGGCGCGATGATCCCGTATGCCGTGCCGGTCACCCAGCCGGGATCGGCTGTGCACCAGTAGATGTCATCGGGATGCAGGTCCAGGGCGAAGCGACCGGTGATGTAGTGCATCGCGACCGCGGCGTGAACGTGCTGAGCGCCTTTGGGCGTGCCGGTGGTGCCACTGGTGAAATGCAACAGTGAGGGGTCATCGGGCCCGGTGTGTGCGATCGGCGCGTCATCGCCGGCCTGCTCCATCAGGGCGTGGAAGTTGTGCGTCCCCGGAAGTTCTTCATCGCCGACGATCAGCACGTGCTTGACCGACGGCAATTCTGCCCTGATCTTGGCGATCTTGCGTTTATAGATCGCGGCGGTGGTCACCAACACGTCGGCGGCGCCGATGTTGACCCGGGTAGCGATCGGTTCGGGTCCGAACGCGGAGAACAGCGGTGAGACCACACTGCCGTTACGCAGCGCGCCGAGCATGCTGATGTACAGCTCCGGAACACGGCCCATGATGACAAAGACCTTGTCGCCCTTACCGATTCCCAGACCCCGCAGCACATTGGTGAACTTTCGGGTGAGCCGGCCCAGTTCGGCGTAGCTGATGTCGTGGGTGGTGAGTGTCGATGTTCCAGGGGTGTCGGCGATGAATCGCAGGGCGGTCTTGTGCGCGAGTGGCCCTTCGGCGTGCCGGTCAACCGCCGCGTAGGCGATATTGCAGCCGGATTTCCGGTCTGGACATCCCATCCCTGCGCAGAGGTCAGGTACCTGTGACCAGGTGAACGACGCGAGGGTGGCGTCATAGTTGTCGAGGTTCGGGGTGAGCTTGAGGTCTTCGGGCCCTTTGTGGATGATCTGGTCGCCCATTTTTTCTTTTACTGCCTTCTCTTACTGCCGTCCGCTACCGGTGCGGCGGGTCCAGCACGCCGTCGCGCCGGGCCCGCTGGAAGTTGGCCATCACCCGGTCGATCAGGGCGCTGTAGGCGGCACCGTCATTGAGGATGTCGAGGCGCTTGAGGTGGCGAAGAAAGGCGTCGATACGACGTTCCAGCGGCCAATCCCAGTAATCGCGCCGGGTGAACGGCGAGCAAAGGAACGTCCAAGCGATGCCGTCGATCTCTTCGGCCGCGTTGGATTTGGCCATAACTGTCCCCCTGAGTGCCACCCCTGTGATGTTCGTCGCAATCTACCGACCAGCGTTAGGGGCGAAAGTCCTTCAGGACCTGAATTTGAGATCAGCTACTCAGAGCGCGTGGATGCCCTTGTAGAGCAGCCCCAGACCGATCACCAGGATGATTCCGGCCACCAGTGCGGTGTGGTTGCGCTCCATCCATTCCTTGACCCGGCCCAGTGGGGCGTCCAGTCGGGCTCCGGCGACGAGGTAGGCCAGTGCCGGTAGTGCCACCGTGGATGCGGACAGTGCAGTGAACAGCAGTACCGCCTGCGCGGCGCCGGGGCGGCCGAGTGCGGCGGTGCCGATGGCCACCCCGGCCGCGGCACACATCAGGAAAACCTTGATGTTGGCCAGCGTGAGCACGATGCCGGTCACGAACGCCCGACCAGGCCCGATCGAGGTCATCAGCGTCATCCACTTCGGGTTGTGCGCCGCAGCGTCGGTACGGCCGAACCAGCGATACAGGGCGAAGCCGATCAGCAGGACGCCGATCACGATGCGGACGTAGGGCGCCCAGGCCGGCTTGCTGTCCAGTCCGTTGTTGTAGATATCCGCGCCGCCGACGAAGGCGGCGGTGACAACGGCGATGCCGAGAAACCAGCCTGCGAGGAAGGCGATGCTGGTGGGCCGTGGGCGCGGTGTGCTGAGCACCAGAATCCCCGGGATGATCGACAACGGCGAGATCGCGATGATCAGCGCCAGCGGGATGAGCTCGGTGAGATCGGAGGAGACGTTGCTCATCCGGGCAACCTAGCCAATTGCGCTCCATGGTGAGGCGATTCACTCGGGGGCACGCCGCAACAGCCAGGCCGGCACCCAATGCGTCACGGCCCTGCTGTCAGTGCCGTAGGTGATGTCGTAGGTCACCAGCCCCCACCACTCGCCCTGCTCGCACAGCCCCCAGCAGCTCAGCATCGCAGCGACCACCTTGTCCAACTGCAGGCCGTGTGGGTGGTAGCGGCCGGTGCGGTGCGGCCGACGGGGAAACAGGACTCCGAGATCGACCAGCACGGGCAGGGGCGGGCGCACCGGCCGGAACGGCGGACGCAGCGGTTGGCCGTTGTAGCCGATGGCGGCGAGATCACCCACAATTCGATCATATGTTCGATTGATTGGCGGGTGAACGGAACTGGCGGTGCGGACGATCAGGTGCCAGAAGCCCCTACCGCCGCAACGCCGGAGTTAATAGACTTGAGCGGAACAGACTCAAGGTTACTGATGTTGTATATCTCGACAAGCTTCTACCAGGAGAAACGGAGGTGTCGTGGACGCGTTCAACCCGACTACGAAGACCCAGGCGGCGCTGACTGCGGCGTTGCAGGCTGCCAGTGCGGCCGGCAACCCGGAGATCCGGCCCGCCCATCTGCTGATGGCCCTGCTCACGCAGACCGACGGCATTGCCGGCCCGCTGCTCGAGGCGGTCGGCGTCGACCCGGCGACCATCCGCGCCGAGGACCAGCGCCTCGTCGACCGGCTCCCGACCAGCAGTGGCGCGACCTCGCAGCCGCAGCTGTCGCGGGAATCGCTGGCCGCGATCAACGCCGCCCAGCAACTGGCCACCGAGATGAACGACGAGTTCGTCTCCACCGAGCACCTTATGGTCGGCCTGGCCGGCGGTATGGGCCGCTCCGCTCCCGCAGGCGACTCCGATGTCGCCAAGCTGCTCACAGGAGCCGGCGCCTCCCCGCAGGCGCTGCGCGAGGCCTTCGTCAAGGTCCGCGGCAGTGCCCGGGTCACCAGTGCCGACCCCGAGGCTAAATATCAGGCGCTGGAGAAGTACTCCACCGACCTCACCGCGCGCGCCCGTGAGGGCAAGCTCGACCCGGTTGTGGGGCGCGACAACGAGATTCGTCGTGTCATCCAGGTTCTGAGCCGTCGTACCAAGAACAATCCGGTGCTCATCGGTGAGCCCGGCGTCGGCAAGACCGCGATCGTTGAAGGCCTGGCCCAGCGCATCATCGACGGCGACATTCCCGAGAGCCTGCGCGACAAGACCGTCATCTCGCTGGACCTGGGGTCCATGGTGGCCGGTGCGAAGTACCGCGGCGAGTTCGAGGAACGTCTCAAGGCGGTGCTCGACGAGATCAAGGAATCCGCCGGGCAGATCATCACGTTCATCGACGAATTGCACACCATCGTCGGCGCCGGAGCGACCGGCGAAGGTGCGATGGACGCCGGCAACATGATCAAGCCCATGCTGGCCCGCGGCGAACTGCGATTGGTCGGCGCGACCACCCTCGACGAGTACCGCAAGTACATCGAGAAGGACGCCGCCCTGGAGCGCCGCTTCCAGCAGGTGTTCGTCGGCGAGCCCTCGGTGGAGGACACCGTCGGCATCCTGCGCGGACTCAAGGACCGCTACGAGGTGCACCACGGGGTGAGGATCACCGACTCCGCGCTGGTGGCGGCCGCCACGCTGTCCGACCGCTACATCACCAGCCGGTTCCTGCCGGACAAGGCCATCGACCTGGTCGACGAGGCCGCCTCCCGGCTGCGCATGGAGATCGACTCGCGGCCCGTCGAGGTCGACGAGGTCGAGCGACTGGTACGCCGTCTGGAGATCGAGGAGATGGCGCTGGAGAAGGAAGAGGACGCCGCCTCCAAAGACCGGCTGGAGAAGCTGCGTGCCGAATTGGCCGACCAGAAAGAGAAATTGGCGGAACTGACGACCCGGTGGCAGAACGAGAAGAGCGCCATCGACATCGTCCGCGAGTTCAAGGAACAGCTGGACACGCTGCGCGGCGAGGCCGACCGGGCCGAGCGTGACGGCGATCTGGCCAAGGCTGCCGAACTGCGCTACGGCCGTATTCCCGAGGTCGAGAAGAAGCTCGACTCGGCGCTGCCGGTGGCCGAGGCCCGCGAATCCGTGATGCTCAAGGAACAGGTCGGACCCGACGACATCGCCGACGTGGTGTCGGCGTGGACCGGGATCCCGGCCGGCCGGCTGCTGGAGGGCGAGACCGCCAAGCTGCTGCGCATGGAAGACGAACTCGGTAGGCGGGTCATCGGTCAGAAGAAAGCAGTCGCTGCTGTTTCTGATGCGGTCCGGCGCACCCGGGCCGGGGTCGCCGACCCCAACCGGCCCACCGGATCGTTCCTGTTCCTCGGGCCCACCGGCGTCGGCAAGACCGAGCTGGCCAAGGCGCTTGCCGATTTCCTGTTCGACGACGAGCGGGCCATGGTCCGCATCGACATGAGCGAATACGGCGAAAAACATTCCGTGGCAAGGCTCGTCGGTGCACCCCCGGGCTATATCGGCTACGACCAGGGCGGCCAGCTGACCGAGGCGGTGCGCCGCCGGCCCTACACGGTGGTGCTGTTCGATGAGGTTGAGAAGGCCCATCCGGATGTCTTTGACGTGCTGCTGCAAGTGCTCGACGAAGGACGGCTGACCGACGGCCAAGGCCGCACGGTGGACTTCCGCAACACCATCCTGATCCTGACCTCGAACCTCGGTTCGGGCGGGGACTCTGAGCAGGTGATGGCGGCGGTGCGCGCGGCGTTCAAGCCGGAGTTCATCAACCGTCTCGACGACGTGCTGATCTTCGACGCCCTGTCCGCCGAGGAGTTGGTCGAGATCGTCGACATCCAGCTGGCGCAGCTGCAGAAGCGGCTGACCCAGCGCCGCCTGGAACTGCAGGTGTCGCTGCAGGCCAAGGAGTGGCTGGCCGAGCGCGGATTCGACCCGGTCTACGGTGCGCGGCCGCTGCGCCGACTGGTGCAGCAGGCCATCGGCGACCAGCTGGCCAAGCTGCTGCTGGCCGGCGAGGTCCACGACGGCGACGTCGTGCCGGTCAACGTCTCCCCGGACGGCGACTCGCTCATTCTGGGATAGGAACTGGCTAGCGCGAGCAGACGCAAACGCCCCCGCACGCTCGGCGTGTCGGGGGCGTTTGTGTCTGCTCGCGAGACAACGGTAATCGGGTTGTGACCTGCAAGGGCTCTCGGTGAACGGCAGACAACGGTTAGGCTACGGCTAATGGTCCCGTTCTGGTTCACGCTGTCCGCACTCTGCTTCGTGGGTGCGGGTGTTCTGCTGTACGTCGAAATCGGTCGGCGCCGCGGCCTCGGCCGCCGGCGCAAATCGTGGGCCCGCGCGCACGGTTTCGACTACGAAGAGCACTCCACAGAGATTCTCGACCGCTGGAAGCGCGGGGTGATGTCCACCGTCGGTGAGGCCACCGCCCGCAATGTTGTGCTCGGTCAGATCCGCGGCGAAGCCGTCTATGTTTTCGACCTCGAAGATGTCGCCACCGTTGTCGCTCTGCACCGCAAAGTCGGCACCAACATCGTCATGGACCTGCGACTCAAAGGCGTCAAGGAGCCCCGGGAAAGCGACGTCTGGCTGCTCGGCGCCATCGGCCAGCGAATGGTGTACTCCAACAACCTCGACGCGGCCCGGCGCGCCTGCGACCGTCGGATGGTGACGTTCGCCCACACCGCCCCGGATTGCGCGGAGATCCTGTGGAACGAGCAGAACTGGACTCTGCTGGCGATGCCGATCTCGTCGACCCGTGCGGAGTGGGACGAGGGTCTTCGCACCGTCCGACAGTTCAACGACCTACTGCGGGTGCTGCCGCCGATCCCGGCGCAGGCCGCCGCGGCGCAGGCCGACCGGCGTGCCGGCGAGCCCGGCCGTCCGCAGCCCCGCGAATTGCCGCCCGGTCGTAGCGAAGCCCCGCCGCTGCTGCGGCCCCAAGCGCCCCGCGCCGGCACGCAGGCGCCCAACTACCTGACCTGAGCCACCCCGATAGGGTGACGGTGTGTCCCGCCCGGTTGCACTGATCACTGGCCCGACCTCCGGCCTCGGCGAGGGGTACGCCCGACGCTTCGCCCGCGATGGCCATGACCTGGTGCTGGTGGCCCGCGATGTCGACCGATTGGTGGCGCTGTCGGCCGAACTGCGCAACGCCCACGGCGTCGACGTGGAGGTACTGCCCGCCGACCTAGCCAGGGACGAAGGCCGGCAGAGCGTCTGCGACCGGCTCGGCAGGGGTGTTCAGGTCCTGGTCAACAACGCCGGATTCGGCACTTCGGGCGAGTTCTGGACTGCAGATCCCGATCTGCTGCAACGACAACTCGACGTCAACGTCACCGCCGTGATGCACCTGACCCGCGCCGCCCTGCCGCCGATGCTGGCAGCAGGCCGGGGCAGCGTGATCAACATCGCCAGCGTCGCCGGACTGCTGTCCGGCCGCGGATCCACCTACTCGGCTTCCAAAGCCTGGGTGGTGTTCTTCTCCGAAGGGCTGGCCAATGGACTGACCGGTACCGGGGTGGGGGTGCATGCCGTCTGTCCGGGCTTCGTGCGCACCGAGTTCCACCAACGCGCCGGCATACAGATGGACTCGATTCCCGGCCCGATGTGGCTGACTGTTGACGGCGTGGTCGACGAGAGTCTGGCCGACGTGGCCAAAGGCACGGTCGTCAGCATTCCGGGAGTGCAATACAAGGTCCTCACCACAGCAGGACGCTTCATTCCGCGGGGCCTGATCCGCGGGTTCACCAAGAGGATGGGACGTGGACGTGACCGCACCTGAGCGCGACGGATCCGATGGCGAGGCTCCGCGCCTCGACGTCACCGCGAAGGCCGAACTCGCTGAACTTGTCCGCCGCCTGTCGGTGGTGTTCGGCCGCGTGACGCTGTCGTCGGGCAAGGAGGCCGACTACTACGTTGACCTGCGCCGCGCCACGCTGCACCATCAGGCCGCCCCGCTGATCGGCCGTCTGATGCGTGAACTCACCGCGGACTGGGATTACGCGGCGGTGGGCGGTCTCACCATGGGCGCCGACCCGGTGGCATGCGCGATCCTGCACACCCCGGGCCGTCCCATCGACGCCTTCGTCGTCCGCAAGGCGTTGAAAAGCCATGGGATGCAACGCCTTATCGAAGGCGCCGACGTTGCGGGCCAGCGCGTGTTGGTGGTGGAGGACACCAGCACCACGGGCGGTTCCGCACTGACCGCGGTGCGCGCGGTGCGCGATGCGGGGGCCACCGTGGTCGGCGTGGCGACGGTCGTCGACCGGGCCACCGGCGCTGCCGAAGCGATCGAGGCCGAGGGGGTGCCGTACCGCAGCATCCTCGGTCTGGCCGATCTCGGCCTCGCCGATGACTGACCCCGACGACGGTTCCGCCATCGAATGGGATCTCGAACGGGATCTCGAACGGGATCTCGAATGGGATGAGGTCGTCGACGTCGTCTGCGTAGGCACCGCGCCCGGTGTTCTGGCCTACGCCGTCTGCTGTGCGGCGAACGATCTCGATGTCGTGCTCGTCCACCCGCCCGCCGCACCCGACGAGCAGACTGCCGCCTGGTACGCGGCGATGACAGCGGATCTGAATTCGACGCCGGACCGCCCAATGTTCAGTTTCGCGCGGGCGGCCCCACCTCCGCCGCCCTCCGGCAAGCGTGCGACGTTGGAGACCTTCATCGGTGAGGACCTTCGGCAATGGTCGGCCCACTGCCTGCAATCCCCGCTGGGGGTGATGTTCACCCAGGTCCCTGAATTGCTCGTCCCCATGCGCACGGACAGCGGCGAGTCCATCACCGTGGCCTTCCTCGGCGATCCCGGGGACACCGACCTGGTGACGTGGCTCGGGGAGTGTGCGCGGGCGAAAGGCCTCGCCGATTCCGAGGACCGCATGGCGGCCATGCTTCTCGAGGACGGGAGAATCGCCGGAGTGGAACTCGACGGCGGTTATCGGATCGCGGCGACGGGTGGATTGGTCTTTTCGGCGAGCGCTGAGGTCGCCGGGCCGGATCTGCAGAGCCAGGCCGGGTGCACGGTCGCTCTCGTCGGCCGCCCGGCGGGCCGGTTCGCCACCGTGGACCTGCTCAAGCAATGACCGAACCCGGCCCCACCGAATGGTCCACCGGAACCCCCGGTGTCGGACCGTGGACCGACACCCATCCCGGCCCACCGCCCGAGGATCCCCGCTATGACCCCGAGTTGCTGGACCACGGCGACAGCCGCAACGTCGTTGATGCGTATCGCTATTGGCGTCGTGATGCCATCGTCGCCGACATCGACCGCCGACGGCACCGGTTGCACGTGGCAATCGAGAATTTCGGCAACGACGCCAATATCGGCGCCGTCGTGCGGACCGCCAACGCGTTCGCGGTACATACCGTCCATATCGTCGGGCGCCGCCGCTGGAACCGACGCGGTGCCATGGTCACCGATCGCTATCAACACCTTGCCCATCACGACACCACGGAGGAGTTGATCGGCTTCGCCCGCGATGCCGGTTTGACGGTGGTTGCCGTCGACAACGTCCCGGGAGCCCTGCGCCTGGAACAGACCGAACTCCCGCAGGACTGCCTGCTGCTGTTCGGGCAGGAAGGTCCCGGCATCTCGGAGGCGGCCAGCGACGGTGCTTCGTTCACGGTGTCGATCGCCCAGTTCGGCTCCACCCGCAGCATCAACGCCGGAGTCGCCGCCGGCATCGCGATGCACGCATGGATCAGGCAGTGGTCCGATATTTCGTCGGCTTGGTAGGGCAGGATTGCCGTCCATGGACCAGCAATGGAAAAACCGGGCGGCCAGCGCCGAGGCCGCCATCGCCACCCGGCATCTACGCAAGCTGCTACAGGTACCCGGTACCCAACTCGGGGTGGTGGGCTGGCCCCCCACGGCGAAAGACCTGACCTTCGCCACCTGGCACTACTGGTGGCAAGCGCATCTGCTGGACACCCTGGTCGACGCGGAGGTCCGCGACCCGGCGCCGAACCGGGTGGAGAAGATCAAACGGCAGATCCGCGGCCATTACACCCGTAACAGCCGCCGCTGGACCAACAGCTACTACGACGATATGGCGTGGCTCGCCCTGGCATTGGAAAGGGCCGGCCGGCTGGCCGGGGTGTCGAACCCCAAGGCGCTGGCCACCCTTTCCGATCAGCTGGTCAAGTCCTGGGCGCCGGCGGCAGGCGGGGGCATCCCGTGGCGAAAGCAGGACCAGTTCTTCAACGCCCCGGCCAATGGGCCGGCCGGCATCTTCCTGGCCCGCTACGGCAACGTCGACCGCGCGAGTGAGATGGCCGACTGGATTGAAGAGACCTTGATCGACCCGGAAACCCACCTGGTGTTCGACGGCATCAAGGACGGGTCCATGGTGCGCGCCCAGTACACGTACTGCCAGGGTGTCGTGGTCGGCCTGGAAACCGAGTTGGCGGTCCGGACCGGCGACCCGAGGCACGCCGCCCGGGTTCGCCGACTGGTACCCGCGATCGCCGAACACATGACCAGCGACGGTGTGCTCCGAGGTGCCGGCGGTGGCGACGGCGGACTCTTCGCCGGCATCACCGCGCGCTATCTGGCCCTGGCTGCCAACGACCTGCCCGGCGACAGCGCCGAGGACGCCGCGGCCCGCGACGCCGCCCGCGACATCGTCCTGGCCTCTGCCCGTGCTGCGTGGGACAACCGCCAGGACGTTGATGGCCTGCCGCTGTTCAGCGCGTTCTGGAACCGGGCCGCCGTCGTGCCCGGCGGTGGACAGACGGGCGGCAATAAGGTGGATGGAGCGGTCAGCGAATCGAGCGCACCGGAACGCGATCTCTCCGTTCAGGTTTCAGGCTGGATGTTGATGGAGGCCGCGCACACGGTGACGCGGTAGACGGCGGGGCTCGACGGCTGGTGCGGATCGCATTGTCCGACCGGGCGCACCCAACGGCGCACCCAATGCCTAATCACGGTTTATAGTCGGGCCGAGCGCGTGTCCGGCGAAGGAGAAGGCGACCCGATGAAGAACATCATGGCGTTGGCGACGGGGGCTTTGGCCACCCTGACGGTGAGTGGTGCGCTCGCCGGCTGCACCCCAACGACCGAAAAGGCGTACACCGGGCCCGCCGTCAGTCCGACCATCTGGACGGGGTCGCCGGCACCGGCGCACGGCAGCGGACACGGCGGACACGGTCAGGCCAGCGACGCGGCCGCCGAAGCCCCGCAGGCGGGGGCCGACCTGAATCAGTACATCATCGACAACAAGATCGCCGAGGTGCCGTTCAAGAAGGACGAGCCCGGAACCCCCAAGATCGACTTCCCCTTCCCGCCGGACTGGGTCTCGGCGGGCGACCAGACCCCGGACTGGGCATACGGCGCCATCGTCTACAGCAAGCCGCAGGACCCGAACGACCAGCCGTTCATCTATGCGATCGGCTCCAAACTCACCGGTGACGTCGATGCGAACAAGATCCTGGACCTGGCATCCGGTCAACTCGACGAACTGCCCGGGTTCAAGAGCGACGGTCCGCCGGAACGCGGCACGTTCGACGGCAACGACTCCGTCACGTATACCGGCACCTACACCTGGGAGGGCAAGCCCCGCGCCGTCGGGCAGCAGACCATCGTCGTTCCCGGCAAGGACGGACTTTTCGTTCTTCAGTTGAACGGGGAGGCGCCGGCGGATCAGGAGCAGGTCGTCATCGACGCGGCCACGATCATCCGGGAAAAGACCAAGATCACCGTCCCGTCCTAACCGCTCAGACGAAACGCACGGAGAAAATTCATGAAGATCCGATCCACAGCTTCACGTCTCCTGGCTGCTGCGGTCCTGGGCGCTGCGATGATGGCAACCCCGATGACGACCGCGTCGCCGGCTGATGCCGCACCGTGCGGCGGCGGCCAGTGGGCCGACCCCATCACCGGCATCTGCTGGTCCCAGAACAGTCCGAGCAATAGCTACGGCGGATCGGGCAACATCCCCTGCCTGCCCGGCCGACTCGGACTCTGCATGGCCGCACTGCAGAACACGCCCATCCCGGGCTCGACGCTGCCGGGCCCGAACCGCAACGGCACCTGGCCGTAGCGGTCCGGCCGCCCGGCTATGTCTCCTCAGGCAGGGTGCCGCGGCGACGCAGCACATTGCGGCCCACCGCGGTCAGGCCCGGCAGGATCGACAGGAACACGATGAGCAGAATCATCAGTTCCAGGTTTGATTTGACGAAGGGCACGTTGCCCAGGAAATAGCCGAGCAACGTCATTCCGGCACCCCACAGGATGCCGCCGACGATGTCGTACGCCAGGAACACCGGATAGCGCATGTAGGACACCCCCGCCAGGACCGGGGTGAAGGTACGCACGATCGGCACGAAACGGGCCAGGATGATCGTCTTGGGTCCGTGCTTTTCAAAGAACGCGTGTGACTCGGTGACATAGTGCTTCTTGAAGAATCGAGAGTCTTCCTTGTCGAACAGGGCGGGCCCGATCCGGCGGCCGATGAAGTAGGCGCACTGGTCGCCGAGTATGGCCACGATCGGCACGGCGATCGCCAGCACCCAGATTTTGACCGGCGGATTCGGCTGTGCGGCCAGCAATCCGCCGGTGAACAGCAGCGAGTCGCCGGGGAGCAGCGGAAACAGCAGGCCGGTCTCGACGAAGACGATCAGCAGGATGCCCGGCAGCACCGCTGAGGCGAACATGCCGCCCTCGCCCAGCCAGTACATCGGGTCCAGGATGTTCGGCAGGGCCAGAACGGTGGTCGTCATGAGGCCCCAAGATACCGGTGGCGTTTGAGATACTGCCTCTCAGACGCACCCATCGCCCGATCGAGAGGATGTTCCATGCCCATCGCAACACCCGAGGTGTACGCGGAGATGCTGGATAGCGCCAAGGAACACCACTTCGCTTTCCCTGCCATCAACTGCACTTCCTCGGAGACCATCAACGCCGCGATCAAGGGGTTCGCCGACGCCGGCAGTGACGGCATCATCCAGTTCTCCACCGGCGGGGCCGAATTCGGCTCGGGCCTCGGAGTCAAGGAGATGGTCACGGGCGCTGTCG
>DAIPYT010000024.1:0-28763 GCA_036782595.1 Mycobacterium sp.
GGCTGGGCCAGCCCGACTTCAACCTGGTGTTCTCGCCGCTGCTGTTGGCCGCGATGATGATGTCGGCTCTGGTCGCGGTGCTGGTGACCTTCGACGGCGAGTCGAACTGGTTTGAGGGCGCCGTGCTCATCGCGCTCTACATCGCCATCGCGACCGCGTTCTGGTGGGGCTGACACCCTGACACCCAAGTGGCTGCTGGCTTGTGTCGCCGTGCTTGCCGGTCTGCTTCCGCCCTCGCCGGCCGCGGCGGATGCGGCCGGTGCACTGGCCACCCTCGACACGCTGGAAATCAAGGGGCGCGCACCCAAGACCGGTTACGACCGGGATCTGTTCGGTGACCGGTGGAGCGACGACGTCAACGTCGAGCTGGGCCGCAACGGCTGTGACACCAGAAACGACATCCTCCGTCGCGACCTCGTCGAGGTGGTGATCAAGCCCGGATCCAACGGATGCAAGGTGCTCAGCGGCGTCCTCAATGACCCCTACACCGGAACCACTGTTGATTTCCAGCGCGGCCCGGACACCTCCGATGACATTCAGATCGACCACGTCGTCGCACTGTCGGACGCCTGGCAGACCGGTGCACAGCAGATGGACCCGTTCGCGCGGCAGAACTTCGCCAACGACCCTCTCAACCTGCAAACCACCCTGGGTTGGGTGAACCAGGAGAAGGGGGACGGCGACGCGGCGACATGGCTGCCGCCCAACACGTCCTATCGGTGCACGTTCGTCACCCGCATCGTCGAGGTCAAGGCCGCCTATCGGCTGTGGGTGACGCAGGCCGAACACGACGCGATCGCGGGCATACTCGCTGGCTGTTAGATCAGCGCGGGGGCGCTCTGGATGCCGCTCTGGATGCCGCTCTGGATGCCTTTGAGGACCAGCGCCACCGAGGATTGCTGCTGCAGTAGGACGCCGCCGCCGTTATCGGAGATCAGCACCAGGCTGTAGGAGGTCGGGTCGAGTTGGGGCCCCAAGGTGACGCCCTCGAAGTTGGCGAAGCGGTAGAACCGTTGCCACAGCAGCGTCTTGGCCACCGGGGTGAACCCGCCGTCGCTGAGGCTCGGGACATCTGAGACGTCGGTGGCGGCGGTGAAGTCCAGGAGATAGAGGCGGCTGCGGAAGCGGGGAATCCACCCGCCGAGTTCGCGTTCCAGTGCGAGCATCTGCCCGTTGGGCAGTGCTACCAGATCCACCAGTCCGCTTCGCTCCTCGGACACCAACGGCGACATCCGGGTGATCGGGTCGGTGAGGTACCCGAACTGTTTGCCCGCCGTCAGATCCAGTCCGTCGAACTCCTGGATGCGGACCCAGCTTCCGGCTGCGGTGGTCGACAGCGAGCCGTCGGGCCGCAGCGCTTCCTCGTTGGCAGTCCACAGCTTGGCCGCCCCGTAGGCCAGTGATTCCAGGCCCATATTGGCCTGCACGTTGGCGGGCCGGTAGATCGACGGCACGGCAACCGTGCCGACCTTCTGGCCGTTATCGAGGCTGAATTCGGTGATGCTGGAGGCGATTTCGTCAGCGACCCACACGCTGGCGCCGCTGGGGGTCAGCGCGATCCCCTCGGAATCACGGCCCAGGTCTGGTGCCGGTAGCCCGGTCGTCACCCGCGCGGAGCGGATCCGCCCGGTATTGGTGTTCAACGAGGCATCGACCTGCCAGATCTTGTCGGCCCCGTTGTCGCCGACCGAGTAGTAGGTGCTCCCGCCGGCATGGGTGATGCCGCTGAGCTCGGCCGCCCCGGTCTTGCCGCTGCGCACCGCTGTGCGGCTCTGCCGCCAAGGGCTGACCCTGGGCTGGCTGGTGGCCGCTTTGGCCGCTTTGGCCGCCGGACGCGACTGCTGGGTCGCCCCAGCGTCGTTTTCGGCCGATGCCGGCGCCGCGGCGGCCAGTGCCGCTCCGATACCCAGTGCTACCGCGAGCCCGGCGAATCTGACGTTCACGCGGGTGTGACGACGAGCGGGGTGAGATCGGTCTGCATGAGCACGACGTTGTAGTTACTCCAGATCGACATGTTCCAGTACAGGTTGTTGACGTCGGGGTCGCCGTTGGAATCGGTGAGTTCACCGGTGCCCGACAGCGGGTGGATCATCGGCGCGTACAGCCCGGGGTATTTGACCGAGGTCGCCAGGGTGACCGGGTCCGACCACGGACCCTCGGGGGAGTCGGCGGTGCGCAGGATGACGTTGTTGGCGCCATTGCCGTAGAGCACCACGTACTTGTCGAGGTACTCGTTGTACTGCACGCTCATCTCGCTGACGTTGCCGCCGGTCTTGGCACCGGTGAAGCCCGCGAACCAGCCACCGAAGAACTTGGGGTTGTTGGCGATGTCCTTGGCCCAGCCGAAGATTCCGGTGGATCGGGTCGAGTCACCGATGACCGGCGCGGCCTTGGCCTGCCGGTTGACCCAGGCTTCGCCGTCCCAATACTCGTACTGCGAAAGATTGGTGACGGCGGTCTCCGGCACCCGGGACAGGAACGCCGAACCTTGACGGCCTGCCGGGGTTCCGAAGGCGTAGACGTAGCGAGTCTCACCCGCAGCGACCTTGCTCTCCGGCTCCAGGACGTAGGCCATCTGCTGGAAGTTCTGGTCGCCGGCGTTGTAGATCTTCGACGACCGGAACCAGCCCGCCGAGCGAACCGTGTTCTTCTGCAGCACCCACTTGTCGCTGGCCTCGTCGTATTGCGAGATGGCCGAGTAATTGGTGGTCCACCGTCCCGGGGAGTCCCAGGACTTCACCGACATGTAGTTGACGTAGTTCTCGCCGTTGGCGTAGACGGCCGAGGTGGGGATGTTGGTGACCTCGGAGCCGATGAAGAACACCTGGTTGCGGGCGGCCGGGATGAACTGAAAGGCCGGTCCGGTATTGATCAGGCTCAAGCCGTCGGTCAGATCGGTGTCGTCGCTGAGCAGCAGCACATTGGAGCGCCAGTCGCCGGTCATGTTCGGGGCCGAGAATGTGTCACCGAAAGCCAGCTGGGTCAGCCCGTTATCCCCGTTGAACCACATGATGCCCAGGTCGGTGCCGTACACATTGGCCCACCGGGTGTTGTTGGTCTGGGGCCACAGGGCGCCCGGGACTGCGCTGTTGCGCTGACCGGTCACCCAGCCCAGCGGTGCCGACGGCACGCTGGTCGGGGTGGTCACCAGGGCGGTGGAGGCTCCGGCCAGGGCGGAACTCTGTGCCGCCGTCAACCGCACGCCGGTTCGGCCGGCATCACGGCGGGCCCAGCCCAGTAGCGCCCACAGCGCCGGGGAGTCCGCCGGGGCCCCCGCGCCGCCCCCGGCCAGCGATGCCAGGCCGACCGCCGACAGCAGCCGTGAGCCCAGCCGCGGTGCGGTCAGGGCAGCCGGCTTGGCGGGCAGGGCCGCTGGCACGACGACCGGAGCGGCGGTGACCGCAACGGCTGCGCTGGGTTGAACGCGCACCGCGGCGGCAGGCGCGACCGGTGAAACCTGCTGCAGCACAGGTGAAACCTGCTGCAGTACCGGGCGGGTCACTGGCGCCGGTGCAGCCGCCTCCGGTGCCGACGCGGCGGGTGCGGGTGCTGGTGCTGGCGCGCTCGCGGGCAGATCGTCTTTGGGGCTCCTGGTCGTCCGCTGCGCTGCTGTTGGCTTCGGCGTCGTCGCGGAACTCGTCCTGGACCGCGGTGTGCTGCGCTGCGGACCGGAGTTGGCCCGCCGACTCGTCGACGCCGCGTCGGCGGTAGAGGAGCTCTGCGACGAACTGCGTTCAGGCGATCCGGAGTCACCCCGGGAGGTGTCGGCCCACGCCGTGCCGGCGCCGGTGACCACCGCGGCGCCGATACCCAGCGCGACGGCCAATGCGCCGACATGACCAGGGCAACCGTGTATTGAACTCATCTACGACAACACTCCTGTGGCTAACTGCAGGCCGCCGAATCCGGCAAACACCAGCATCAGTAGCCCGGTGAAGGGCTCACCGCACTGTACTCATACCGGCCGCGAAAATTCCAGAGGCACGTCGAGCGGCTAACGGTGGGGGCGCTGAGCGTTATCCGGGCGATGCCGGGCCGAGTCGGGTACGTGATGTGCGGCGAACGACAGCAAAACCGAACACCCGCCCGCGAACGGTAGCGGGCAACCAGTATTCAGTGAGCGGCGAGCAGCTCGGCCATCTTGCCGATGACGCCCTGCAGCGCTTTGAACGGGCGGATCATCACCTTGAACGAGGTGATTTCCTGGTCGTCGTTCCAGTGGATCATGTCGATACCCTCGACTGAGAGCCCGTCCACATCCGCCGCGAAGTGCAGCACCGCCGAGTCGGGTCCGAACCACTTCTCGACGTAGTGGAAGTTCGTCCCCGCGAACATCTGCTCAGCGGCGCGTAGATAGGCCACTGCCGTCGCCCGGCCGCGTTGCGGGGTGAAGACTGCCGGGGAGTAGAACACCGCGTCTTCGGCCAGCATCTCGTCCAGTTGGGCAACGTCTCCGTTCTCGATCACCCGCAGCCAGCGCTCGATCACCGGCGGGGTGGCGGTCACGCCGGACATCACCAGACCCACAGTGACAGGTCGCCGGCCGGGTACTGGTTGCAGATGTCGGTCGTGTTGGCCGCCACACCCTTGTTGTTGAAGAACAGCTTGGCGTGGTTGGGCCAGCGGAACACCAGCGGATCGGAGTAGATGTTGGTCGCCATCTCCTCCGACCAGGCGCGGCGTTCGGCGGGGGTCTTGGCGAAGAAGCCGTGGATGTAGTCCTGGGCCGCCTGCTGGACGTCGCGCGGTTTGTTGTTGTAGTCGATCATGTAGCGCTCGTAGTACACCGGTTCGACGTCACGGGCGGCCGCCATGATCTGTTCGGCGTCGCAGGTGGTCATGATGATCCGGTTCGGGATCGGGTAGTCGTCGGTCGCGTCGGCGCCGGCGTTGGCCGGGGCGAGCGTGGCGACCGCCACGCTCGCCATTGTCAGCGCCGCCAGCATTGGGAGAGTCCGCATACCTCTCATGATGAGCCTCCTTGGTGGGCGAGAGCCAGTTGGTCGCTGTCGGCTGGTTTATCCGGGGACGGCCACGGCTGCGGGACCGGTCGTTGGCGCACCACCTGCGGCCACCAGAACCAGCGTCCGAGCAGTGCCGCGATGGACGGGGTCATGAACGAGCGCACCACCAGGGTGTCGAACAACAGGCCCAGGGCGATCGTGCTGCCCACCTGCCCGGCAACCCGCAGATCACTAACCAGCATGGAGGCCATCGTGAAGGCGAACACCAGACCCGCCGAGGTCACCACAGCGCCGGTTCCGGCCATCGACCGGATTATGCCGGTGTTGATGCCGGCGTGGATTTCCTCTTTGAACCGGGACACCAGCAGCAGGTTGTAGTCCGAACCCACTGCCAACAGGATGATCACAGACATCGCCAGCACCATCCAGTGCAGGTTGATGCCGAGTATGTGCTGCCAGATGAGCACCGACAATCCGAAGGATGTGCCCAGCGAAAGCGCCACCGTCCCAACGATGACCGCCGCGGCGATCACGCTCTTGGTCAGAACCAGCATGATGATGAAAATCAGGCACAGCGAGGCAAGTCCGGCGATCAGCAGGTCGTAATTGGCGCCGTGCTGCATGTCCTTGTAAGCCGAGGCGGTACCGCCGAGATAGACCTTCGAACCCTCCAGGGGAGTGCCCTTGATGGACTCGAAGGCCACGCTCTTGATCTTGTCGACCAATGCCAGGCCTTGCGGGGTCGCCGGGTCATTCTCGTGAGCGATGATGAACCGCACCGACTTTCCGTCCGGTGAGATGAACATCTTCATCCCCCGCTTGAACTCCTCGTTCTCGAAGACCTCCGGCGGGAGGTAGAACGAGTCGTCGTTCTTGGCCGCGTCGAAGGCCTTGCCCATCGCGGTGGCGTTCTCCTGCATTGCCGCCATCTGATCCTGCAGACCACCCATGGTCGACTGCATGGTCAGCATGTTGAGTTTCATCGCCTTCATGTTCTCGATCATTGGCGGCATGACCGTGAGCATCTGCGGCATCAACACATCGAGGCGGTCCATGTCGACGACCAACTTGCCGAGGTCGTCACTGAGTTTGTCGATGCCGTCGAGGGTGTCGAACACCGACCGCATCGCCCAGCAGACCGGGATGTCGAAGCAGTGCGGTTCCCAGTAGAAGTAGTTGCGGATCGGGCGGAAGAAATCGTCGAAATCGGCGATGTGGTCCCGTAACTCGTTGGTGGTGGCCACCATCTCCTTGGTCTTGCCGACCATGTCATGGGTGACGCCGTTGAGCTGCGTCATCAGCGCGTACATCTGCTCCATGTTGTCGATGGTGGCCTGCATGTCGTCGCCCATCTTGAGCATGTCCTTCATGCGGTCCTGCATGTAGGACATGTTCAACTGCTGGGTGGCGCCGGACATGCTGATGATGAACGGGATCGAGGTGTGCTCGATCGGGGTGCCCTGCGGACGGGTGATGGCCTGCACCCGGCCGACGCCGGGGATGTGGAAGATGTTCTTGGCCACCTTGTCGATCACCAGCATGTCCGCGGAATTGCGCAGATCGTGGTCGGTCTCGATCATCAGCATTTCGGGGTTCATCCGGGCTTGCGGGAAGTGTCGGTCCGCGGCGGCGTATCCCTGATTGGCGGGCAGGTCGGCTGGCATGTATTCGCGGTCGTTGTAACTGTTGACGAAGGACGGCAGGGCCAGCAGGCCGACCAGTGCCAGCGCCATCGATGCGATGAGAATCGGCCCGGGCCAGCGCACGACGGCCGTGCCGATCCGCCGCCAGCCTTGGGTTTTCATCTTGCGTTTCGGATCGAAGATGCCGAAATGGCTGCCTATGGTCAGGACCGCCGGCGCCATCGTCAGGGCGGCCACCACTGCCACCAGCATGCCGACCGCCAGGGGGATGCCGAGGCTTTGGAAGTACGGCAGCCGGGTGAAGTGCAGGCAGAACGTCGCACCGGCAATCGTCAGGCCCGAGCCCAGAATCACGTGCGCGGTGCCGTGATACATGGTGTAAAAAGCGGTTTCGCGATCCTCGCCGTCCAGTCGGGCCTCGTGGTAGCGGCCCATGATGAAGATGACGTAGTCGGTGGCCGCGGCGATGCCCATCGTCGTCAGCAGGTTCACCGCGAAGGTGGACAGGCCGATCACGTCCACGTAGCCCAGGAGGGCGACGATGCCGCGGGCGGCGGCGACCTGCACGCCGACCATCATCAGCACCAGCACGACGGTGACGACGGACCGATACACCAGCAGCAGCATGACCAGGATGACCACGAGAGTGACCGCGGTGATCTTGTGGACGCCCTTGTCTCCGGCGGTTTGCTGGTCAGCCATCAAGGCGCCCGGCCCGGTGACGAACACCTTCAGTCCGGCCGGCGGCTGGGAGGCAGCAACGATGTCGCGGACGGCCTGGACCGATTCGTTGGCCAGGCTCTCGCCTTGATTACCGGCCAGGTAGAGCTGCACGTAGGCGGCCTTGCCGTCGGCGCTCTGCGCCCCCGTCGCGGTGAGTGGGTCGCCCCAGAAATCCTGGATGTTCTGGACGTGCTTGGTGTCGGCCCGCAGCTTGGCCATCAGCCCGTCGTAGTAGTCGTGGGCCTCACGGCCCAGCGGGGCGTCGCCCTCCAGCACGATCATCGCCGAGCTGTCGGAATCGAACTCCTGGAAGGTCTGCCCGACTTTTTTCATGGCCTGCAGCGACGGCGCCTCGGAGGGGGCCAGCGACACCGAGTGCATCTGCCCGACCACTTCGAGCTGCGGGATCCTGGTGTTGAGAACCACCACCAGCGCCAGCCACATCAGCAGGATCGGGATCGAGAACAACCGGATGAAATGCGGAATGGCCGGATGCGCCCCGATGTGGCGGTTGGCGGCGTTGTTCTCGGTCACCGGGATCACCACGACGGGCCCGGACCTCCCGCGCCTCCGCAACTTCACCACTGGCTACCCCGCGACCCTGAGAGATCGAAATATCCGTCAAGAGATTAGCTCATGTAACTGTTGTGCTTAGAATCTGAAGTTATGACGATCTTGGGTCGAGGTTGGGCGGCTTCGGCCGCGGTGGTTGCCGCTGCGGCCGCGATCGCGGTAGCCGCACCCGCCCAGGCCGACCCGGATATCGACTTCGCCAACCAGTTGCACAGCTACGGCATCTACGGCCAGCGGGACTACAACGCCTGGTTGGGCAAGATCACCTGCAAGCGGCTGGCCCGGGGCGTCGACGGTGACGCCTACGCGTCGATCTCTTTCATCTCCAAGAACCTGGCCCGGGACAGCACCCAGACTCAGGCCGCCCAGTTCCTCGGTGCCGCGATCAGCACCTACTGCCCCGATATGGCCGGAGTGCTGCAGCGCGCCGCTCAGTAGGGCCCGTCATCCGGCCAGCTTCCCGTTGTCCACGGTGTAGACCGCACCGTGCACGGCCGCCGCGTCATCGCTGGCCAGGAAGGCGATCACCGTCGCCACATCGAGCGGCTGCATCAGCCCGCGGGGCGCGGCGATTCGCATGATCAGCTTGAAGTCGGCGCCTTCGGGGGCGGCGAAGTCGGTGACCTGTGGGGTCAGCATGCCGCCTGGGCACACCACGTTGACCCGCAATTGCTCTCGAGTGAACTCGACTGCCAGGGCGCGCGTCAGGCCGACCAGGCCATGCTTGGCGGCGCAGTACCCGGCCGAGTACACCTCGCCTTCCAGTCCGGCCACCGAGGCCACGTTCACGATGTTGCCGCCGGACTCCAGCAGATGCGGCAAGGCGGCGCGGCACAGGTAGAACGGGCCGGACAGGTTGGCGGCCAAGTCATAAGACCACTCGTCGTCGGACACCTCGCCGGTGTGCCGCATCTGGTGGAATCCGGCGGCGTTGACCAGAACGTCGAGCCGGCCGAACCGGTCGACACACTGGGCCACCCCGTCGCGGCAGGCCTGCGGATCGGTGATGTCCACCGACGTGAACGACCCGTCCGGAACGGCCTGGAAAACCTCTGACATGCGCTTGGTGTCGCGGGCGATCCCGAACACCGTCGCTCCCCGTTCGGCGAACAACTGCGCCACCGCCGCGCCCAATCCTGATGAGGCGCCGGTCACCAGCGCTACTTTCCCGGTCAGCTGTGCCATTTTCGATGTCCCGGTGATCACGCGTGGACGTTGCGCAGGCCGCGGGCGTTGCGCAGCCCGGAGCAGTTGTAACAGCCGATGCAGCCCGTGCAGTCGCGGCAACGGCTGCAGGCGAAGCAGCCGATGCACCCCCGGCATGCGACACATGCAAGGCAGCCGACGCAGTCACGTATCAGCACGCTGAGGGCCGTCGCCACACTGCCCCGGACGCCGATACTGCCGGCGGTGGCGACCGACCCGGCGACGGCGATGGACCCGGCCGTGGCGACCGAGCCCGCGGTGGCGATGCTCCCGGCGGTGGCGACCGACCCGGCGACCGCGATCGATCCGGCGGTGGCGACCGACCCGGCCACCGCGAGGCTGCCGGCGGTGGCGATCGAGCCCCGGACCGCGATGCTGTCGATGGTGGGCGGCGGGTTGACGACCGCGGCGGCGGTGAAAGTGGTCATGAGGCAATTCCAGCCCATCGAATCCTGCTGCGTGCACGATTTGCACTGATAGAGGCGTTGACAGGCGCTACGAACAATCATTACGCGTGCGTGAACAAGTCGCGCCCGGTTAGGCGCGGGCAGCTCACTTGCACTTCAATGGAAGAAACACGGCTGGTCGAGGGAACCAGGGGGAACGGAGTTTCAATTGCGCGCGATCAACGTCACGTCGCCGGGCGGCGGGGGTACCGCCGGATTCGACATGACGGTGCGAGCCCCCCGACCGGAGTTCGAGATCTGGCGCAACGGGGTGCGGAACCGGGCCCTCGCCCACGTCGCTGACTTCGTCGAAACCCGGTGCGTGCCGCAACTGGACCGCACCGGGGTCGGTATCGCCGGCGACGTACTGGAGCAGTTCGTCGCGGGCGGAAAATGCCTGCGGTCCACCTTCATGTACCTCGGCTGGCTGTGTGGAGCCGACCACTCCGACGCTGCGCTGCGTGCCGCCGCGGGACTGGAACTGCTCCACGCCTTCGCCCTGCTGCAGGACGACGTCATGGATGATTCGCAGTTGCGCCGGGGTCGGCCCGCCGCGCACGTCGAGTTCTCCCAGTGGCACCGCGACCGCGGGTTGGCCGGCTGCTCGGAGCGTTTCGGCGCGGCCCAGGCCGTCCTGCTCTCGGACTTGTGCCTGGTCTGGGCCGAACAGATGATGCGGGAGAGCGGCCTGGATTCGGACGCCCTGTACCGGGCCTGGCCGCACTACGACGCGATGCGCATCGAACTGGCTGTCGGGCAGTGCGCTGATGTGGCCAACGACGTCGGGGTGCTGCCCGATCTGGACACCGTGCTCGATGTGGCACGGCGTAAGTCCGGCAACTACACCGTCCGCCGTCCCCTGGAGATCGGCGCCGCCATGGCTGGTTGCGACTACCTGATCGACGCGCTCGGCAGCTACGGCAGCGCGGTCGGTGAAGCCTTCCAGATGCGTGACGACATCATGGGCGTCTTCGGATCGCCGGCGGTGACCGGCAAGCCCGCCGGTGGGGATCTGGCTGAACGCAAAGCCACCAGCGTGGTGGTGGCGGCCCAGCGGATGGCCGATTCGACCATCCGGCGGCAGTTCGCGGAACTGATGCGGGCAGAGCGGCTTGACGATGCCGACATCGAGCACTGGCGAACCTTGATAGTGGCGACCGGAGCGCCGGCATGGATTGAAGAACTGATCACCGAGCGGGTGGCTGCCGCCATCGACCGCATCGACGATCAGCGGATCGACGGCTGGGTGCGTGACGCGCTGGCCGACATGGCCGCGGTGTGCACCCTGCGAACCACCTGAGCATGACCTACCGAAGGAGCCCTTGGAGATGAGCACCGTGCGTACTGTGCCCGGCAAGACCGATCACGTCGTGGTGGTGGGGGCCGGCCTGTCCGGCCTGTCCGCCGCGCTCCAACTCGCCGGCCAGGGCCGCTCGGTGACCGTCGTGGAGCGCTACGGGTTCCCCGGCGGAAGGGTCGGCCAGGCCGATATCCGCGGCTACCGGATCGACACCGGCGCGACCGTGCTGACCATGCCCGACATCATCGAGGATGCCTTCGCTGCGGTCGGCGCATCGATGGGCGACTACCTCGAACTCATGCCCTCCGATCCCGCCTACCGGGCATCTTTCGCCGACGGCTCCGTGCTGGACGTCCACGCCGACGGCGACCGGATGGCAGCCGCCATCGAAGAGTTCGCCGGTCCGGATCAGGCGGCCGGGTACTGGCGGCTGCGCAGTTGGCTGACCGAGTTGTACAAGTTGGAAATCGACGGCTTCATCGGATCCAACTTCAACTCGCCGGTGTCGTTGCTGACCCCGCAATTGGCTCGGCTGGCGGCCATGGGCGGATTCCGAGGTTGGGAGAAGATGGTCGGCCGCTTCATCACTGATGAGCGGGTGCAACGGATTTTCACCTTCCAGGCGCTCTACGCCGGCGTGCCGCCGCAAAGGGCCCTGGCCGCTTACGCGGTGATCGCCTACATGGACACCATCGCCGGGGTGTACTTCCCGCGCGGGGGGATGCGCGCCGTTCCGGAGGCGCTGGCGAAGGCCGCAGCCGATGCTGGTGTCCAGTTCCGCTACTCCTCGACCGTGACGAAGATGGAGACCTCCGGCTCCCGGGTGACCGCGGTGTGCACCGACTCCGGCGACCGGATCGCCTGCGACGCTGTGGTTCTCACCACTGAATTGCCGCTGACCTACCAGTTGCTCGGCCGCACACCCCGTCGCTCCATCAAGTACCGGCCCTCGCCGTCGGCGGTTGTCATGCATGTGGGCGTGCCCTCGGTTAACGGCGCCTTGGAGCATCACAACATCAGCTTTGGCAAAAACTGGTCGACGACCTTCGATGAAATCATCGACGAGGGCGTGCTCATGAGCGACCCGTCGCTTTTGATCACCATGCCCACGGCCACCGATCCCAGCCTGGCTCCGGCCGGGCGTGATCTGCTCTTCGTCCTGGCGCCCTGCCCGAATCTTGATGTGGGCAAAATCAATTGGTCCGCCGAAGGCGACACCTACGCCCGATCCATGCTCGCGACCGCGGCCGAACGCCTGCTGCCGGGACTGGAACGCGACGCCGACATCCTCGACGTCGTCACCCCGGCCGACTGGGCACGCCAGGGGATGATGGCAGGCACCCCGTTCGCCCTGGCGCACACCTTCTCCCAGACCGGACCGTTCCGCCCGGCCAACCTGGTCCGCGGTGTCGACAACGCCGTTCTGGCGGGCGGATCGACGGTTCCGGGGGTGGGCGTCCCGACCGCCCTGCTGTCCGGCCGTCTGGCCGCTGAGCGCATCACCGGGCCGGTCGATGCGCCGCGTCGAACGGTCATCGGCGCCGGCACGAAGCAGGTGCGGGCATGATCCATACCGAACTACAGGCCGCCGGCATCTCCGATGAGCGGCTGCGCGAGTCCTACCGCTACTGCCGGCGGCTCAACGCCGAGCACGGCCGGACCTACTTCCTGGCGACCCGGCTGCTGGCTCCGTCCCAACGGCCCGCGGTGCATGCGCTGTACGGCTTTGCCCGCTACGCCGATGACATCCTCGATGACCTGGACTCCGACGCGACGGTCGAGGAACGGGCGGCTCGCCTGGAACGGCTGGCGGCGAATTTCTTCAAGGGCGACGACGCCGCCGCGGCCAGCGAACCGGTGCTGCCCGCCGTGCTGCACACCGCGCGCAGCTACCGGATTCCGCTGAGCCTCTTCGACGAGTTCCTGGCGTCGATGCGGATGGATCTGACCGTCACCGACTATCCCGACCGGCCCGCGTTGAACCGCTATATGCGGGGTTCGGCCGAGGTGATCGGCCTGCAGATGCTGCCCATCCTGGGAACGGTGGGCCCGCTCGTCGACGCCGAACCCGGCGCGGAGGCTCTGGGCCGGGCATTCCAGCTGACCAACTTCCTGCGCGATATCAACGAGGACCTGGACCGCGACCGCGTCTACCTGCCCGCTGACGAGTTGTCCGCATTCGGTGTGGACCGTGCCCTTCTGACGTGGTGCCACGACAACCACCGCACCGATCCGCGGGTCCGTGACGCGCTGGCCGCCCAGCATGAGATCACCCGGGCGGAGTACCGCGAGGCGTACAAGGCGATCGCACTACTGGCGCCGCAGTCGCGGCCCTGCGTGGCGACCGCCTTCACCTTGTACTCGGAGATCCTCGACCGCATCGAAGAGATCGACTTCGCGGTGTTCAGCGAGCGTGCCTCGGTCGGAATGGGACGACGGCTGCAGGTATTCACCGGCGGCCTGGTCAGGGCGCGCCGCGCGCGCCGGTTGGCGGCCTGACAGAGTATTTCTATGAACAAGTGGCAATACCTGCTGCTGGTGGGTGGCTGCCGGGTGCGGCGATGAGAAGACTGACCAAGGCGGGCCTGGACCGGCCCGAGGTGCCGGGTGCCTTCGACGTCGGTGCGGCGGCCTATGACGGACTGGTCGGCGCCAACCCGGGGTATCACGACCACCTGCGAATCTCCGCGCACCGCATGCGAATACCGAACGGTGGCCGGGGTCTTCGGCTTCTCGACGCCGGATGCGGAACAGGCGCGTCCACCGCGGCTCTGCTGGAAGCGGCCCCGCACGCCGAGATTGTGGCCGTCGACGCCTCAGCCGGGATGCTGGAACAGGCTGCCGCGAAATCCTGGCCCGACTCGGTGCGGTTCGTCCACTCGCCGATCGAGGACTTCGGTTCCGGCGACATCGGGGACGGGTTTGACGGCATCCTTGCCGCCTACCTGGTGCGCAACCTCGCCGATCCGGACGCCCAGCTACGCCGGTTCCTGACCATGCTGCGGCGGGGCGCCACCCTGGCCCTGCACGAGTACTCGGTGCGTGATTCGAAACCAGCTCAGGCTGTGTGGAATGCGGTCTGCTGGGGCATCATCATCCCGGCCGGATGGCGCAAGACCGGCGACAGCACCCTCTACCGCCACCTGTGGCGAAGCGTCAACAGCTTCGACGGGGCGGCGGAGTTCCAGCGGCGTTTGGTGGCCGCAGGTTTCAGCGGCGTGCACAGTGAAACCATGCCCGGCTGGCAACGCGGCATCGTCCATACCTTCATCGGAGAGGCGCCATGAAAGACCCACGCCGGGTTAGTCATCCCGGTCCTACCGGACTGCCCAACGCCGCAGCACTGGGCAGTCGACCGCACGTGGTGGTGATCGGGGCCGGGATCGCCGGACTGGCCGCCGCCGCCGGCTTGGCCGAACGCGGGGTGTCGGTCGAGGTGCTGGAGCGTGAACCCAACCTGGGTGGCCGGGTAGCGGGTTGGACCGAGCGGATCGACGACGGCCCTCTCGCCGGCACCGAGGTGGCCAACAACCGCGGCTTTCACGCTTTCTTCCGTCAGTACTACAACCTTCGTGAACTTTTGCGGCGCAGCGATCCCGGTCTCTCGCGGCTGCAGGCGGTGGAGGACTATCCCCTGGTCGACGGCGAGGGCCGCCGCGACACCTTCCGCGGACTGCCGCAGAACCCGCCGTGGAACGCCATCGTCTTCGCGCTGCGCAGTCCAACGTTCCGGTTCCGGGATCTGGTGCGGATCAACGGTAGGGCGGCCGCGCCGCTGGCGACGGTGTCGGTGCCGGGTATCTACGAGCAACTCGACGACCGCGACGCCGGCACCTTCCTGGATCAGATCAACTTCCCCAAGGCGGCCCGCCACCTCGCATTCGAGGTGTTCGCCCGCAGTTTCTTCGCCCGACCGGAGCGGTTGTCGGCGGCCGAACTGGCGGCGATGTTCCACATCTACTTCCTGGGGTCCAGCGAGGGTTTGGTGTTCGATGTCGCCGCATCGAACTTCGACACTGCGCTGTGGAATCCGTTGGGGGAGTATCTGACCGGACGTGGCGTGACATTCCACACCGGCGTGTCAGCCGAGTCGATCGACCTCGGTGGCCCCAAGCGGCTGCGGGTCAACGCCGGTGATGGGCGGGTGATCGACGCCGACGGCGTAGTTCTGGCCGCTGATGTGGCCGGTCTGCAACGCATCGTCGCGGCCTCACCGGAGCTTGGCGACGAGGCGTGGCGGCAGCGGGTGGCGGCCATGCAGGTCGCGCCGCCGTTCCTGGTTCAGCGGCTCTGGCTGGATACTCCGGTGAACGCGGACCGACCGCCGTTCCTGGGCACCGGCGGGCTCGAGCCGGTGGACAACATCAGCGTGGTCAGCCGCTACGAGCAGCAGGCCGCCCAGTGGGCTCGCGCGCACGGCGGGGCGGTGGTCGAGGTGCACGCCTACTCGGTGGTGGATCCGCCCCCGTTCGACGGGCTGCGGGAGAAGATGCTGGCGCGGCTGCACCAGCTCTATCCGGAGACCGCGCGGGCCGGCATCGTCGCCGAGCGGCTGCTGTTCAAACAGGATTGCCCGCTGTTCTCACCCGGGTCGTTCGACGGGCGGCCGACGGTCCAAACCCCGGTCCCCGGGCTCGTGCTCGCCGGCGACGGGATCCGCATCGACCTGCCGGTAGCCTTGATGGAACGCGCCGCGACCACCGGGTGGTCGGCGGCGAACCGCCTGCTGGGGGAGTGGGGTGTCAGCGGGCACACACTGCACACGGTGCCGGTCCATGGCCGCTCGCCGATGCTGCGGCGGCTCGCAGAGAAAGGCGCGCGCTGATGGACTTGTGGGACCGGCTCGCCCAGCGGTTGCCGAAAGACAATCCGGTGCAAGTGCTTCCGAAGATCCACTGGTCTGAGCAGAAGCCCACTTTTAGGCAGGCGGAGCCGGCGATCATCGACGCGGCTCTGCAGCGGGCCCTGCGGCGGCCCAGCGGCAACTGGTTCGTGTTCGCCGCGAGCACCGACGTGCGTGCCGACCGCCCGTTCGGAACGATGGTCGCCGGTGTCGAGATCGTCGCCTGGCGCGACGACCAGGGCGGCCTGCACGTCGGCCCGGCCTCCTGCCCGCATCTGGGGGCCGACCTGGCTACCGGAAAAGTCGTATGCGGCGGCCTGATCTGCCCGTGGCACGGCTTGCGACTGGACGGCGGCCGCGGGTTCGGCTGGAAGCCGCTGCCCGGCTACGACGACGGCGTGCTGGTGTGGGTCCGGCTCGACAAAGTCGGCGGGGAGGAGCCGTTGGACGCTCCGGTGCTGCCGGCGCGCCCCACCGGTCCGCAACTGGCGGCGGTGGCGCGTGTGGAAGGGGTGTGCGAAACCCGGGACGTGATCGCCAACCGTCTAGACCCCTGGCACGGCTCCTGGTTCCACCCGTATTCGTTCGCGCAACTGGAGGTGCTCAGCGCACCGCCGGTCGATGCCGACGAGGACTCCGACTTCTTCCAGACCGCGGTGACATTCCACCTCGGCCGGCTCGGCGTGCCGGTGATCGCCCAGTTCACCGTTCCCGAGCCGCGCACCGTCGTCATGCACATCATGGAGGGCCAGGGAGTCGGCAGCGTGGTCGAGACGCACGCCACGCCGATCGGCAACGGACCCGACGGCCGGCCCCGTACCGCCGTCATCGAGGCGGTGATCGCCCAGTCCGACCGCACCGGGTTCCGGTATTCGCTGCGGGCCGCCCCGCTGCTTCGTCCATTGATGAAGCTCGGCGCCGCGCGGTTGTGGCGCGATGATCTGGAGTATGCGGAACGGCGTTATGCATTGCGCACCAAGGGATCTCACTGAGATGGCCAAACGTGTCGTCGTCTACGGGACTGGATTCGTGGGCAAGATGGTCATCCCCGAGGTGCTCAAGCACCCGGAATTCGAACTCGTCGGCGTAGGGGTCAGCAACCCCGACAAGGTGGGGCGAGACGTCGGTGAGATCTGCGGGGTTGACCACACCACCGGGATCGTCGCCACCGACGATGTCGACGCACTGATCGCCGCCAAGCCCGACGCACTGGTGCATTACGGCCCGACCGCCGCGCACGCCGACGCGAACATCGACCTGATCACGCGGTTCCTGCGGGCTGGTATCGACGTGTGCTCCACGGCGATGACACCGTGGGTCTGGCCCAGGATGCACCTGAACCCCCCGAACTGGATCGAACCCATCACCGAGGCGTGTGAGCAGGGTGGTGCGTCGTGTTTCACCACCGGAATCGACCCGGGCTTCGCCAACGACCTGTTTCCGATGACCTTGATGGGCTTGTGCTCGGAGGTACGTCGGGTGCGGGCGTCTGAACTGCTCGATTACACCAACTACGAGGGCGATTACGAGTTCGAGATGGGTATCGGCCGCGAGCCGGAATTCCGGCCGCTGCTGGAGAACCGCGACATCCTGGTGTTCGCCTGGGGGGCGACTGTCCCGATGATCGCCTACGCCGCCGGAATCGAACTCGACGAAATCACCACCACCTGGGACAAGTGGGTCACCCCGACCGAGCGCACCACGGCCAAGGGCGTCATCGCAGCGGGGAACGTCGCGGCGGTGCGGTTCACCATCAACGGGGTGTACCGGGGCGAGACCCGAATCCAACTCGAGCACGTGAACCGGATCGGCCACGATGCTGCCCCGGACTGGCCGTCAGGGGACACCGACGACGTCTACCGCGTCGACATCGAGGGAACGCCGAGTATTTTCCAGGAGACCGCCTTCCGGTTCACCGATGGTTCCGGCCGGGACCCGGCCGCGGCCGGCTGCCTGGCCACCGGATTGCGCGCACTCAACGCCGTCCCCGCGGTCAATGACCTGCCACCGGGCTGGGTCACCGCACTCGATCTCCCGCTCATCGCCGGCCGAGGCACCATCCGCTGAGGTAAAGCCAGGTACCGAGGACTTACCGGCGATGTTTGACCAGCACGACGGTGGCCAGCGGGATGGTCATCCGCAGGGGTGCGGCGCTCAGATGGGCGGCGACCTCGGACTCCAGGGCGTCGACAAAGGCTGTCGCTTCCGCGGCCGCCCGATCGGCATCCAACGCCGTGGTCAAGGTCGGGAAGATCGCCGCGCGAGCGAATCGTGCCCATGCGGTACCCAGTTTGGCGGCCTCGCCGTCGGCCGCATAGCGCGCCCAGAACAGGTCTTCGGCCTCGAACAGTTCGACCTGTTCGACCGACAGACCCTCGAAGCGCCCCGACGGCGCGAACGGCGCCAGGAATTCCTGCTCGGTTCGGCCCACCGTCGGAATGACCATCCGGCCAAGCTCCTCGGCGCGCAGCACGCCGTTGTCGACGAGCCGGTGCAACGCCGCCAGCAGGGCCTGCATGAGCCCGGCGAAACCGGGCAGGCCGTCGGCGTCCAGTGCCAGCGTGAGGACCACCAGTCGTCCGCCCGGGGCCAGTTCACGTCCACGAAACGCCACGAAGTCGTTCCAGTCCGCCGCGGCCTGGCGAGAATAGGCACGCCGGGCGGCCTCATCGGCACTGTGCGCGATATGGATGTGATCGCTGACCGGTGCCGGTACCCGGGCCAGCCAGTGGGTGGCCCACGAACTCCAGCCCAGCGTGATGCTCTCCGACGGCAGGATCTGCTGGTAGAAGGAGCGTCCGACCGCCGAGGCGAAAGTGGCGGAATCCTTGGCCAGATAACTGTCCGGATCCTCGGTGACCGTGGTGAACAATGCGGTGAAGTCGTTGCCCGGCAGATCGGTGTGGGTGACCAGGATCGCGTGTTCCGGGCGGGTTCGGCCCCGCAGCACCCCGACCGCGGCTCCGATCGGTAGCAGGGAGTTGTATCCGGTGGCCGCGCCGTAGTCGGCGATGATGATGGGCTGCGGTACCGCAGGAATCGACACAGCGTGGGCGGCCTGCTCGAAAAGTGTTATGCCGGCCGCCAATCCGGACGCCTGCAGGCGAGAGGACGCGGTGTAGGTGGCGCTCTCCATCGGCTGGGGGCGCACCACGATGCTGGACTCCCGCACGGCGTTACCGGCGGCGTCGCCGCAGAAGCAGACCGATCGCCACGCCGATCAGCAGCATGGCTGCCAACAACAGCCACATCGGCGACTCGACCGTGGCCCACAGGAAGTGGATCTGCTGGCGATCCCGGTTCTGCCCGATGAACACCGCCGCCAGGGCCATCAACGCGATGGGTGCCCAGTATTGGACCGTGAAGCGGGCGAGTGGATTCCCGCGGGATGATTGCTCAGCCGACATCCTGACCTCCTTGTCAGTGGCACGGTAGCCTGCCCGGATGATCGGCCGCAGCCCCGCCCGGATCCTGATGATCCTGCTGGGCGTAGTTGCGGCGGTATCCATCGGCGGTCTCATCATCACCGCCATCGTGGGTGTGACAGGAGACAAGTACGGCGCCTATGGGGAGTTGCCGGTACCGGGCTCCGGTGAGGTTCATCTACCCGCGGGCCAGGTCATGATCAGCTTCCACGTGAACGGATACGGCGGGCGGGGCCTGACGCTGCCGAAGCTGAGCTTCGATATCACCCCACCACCGGGTGTCCCCGACCCGACGGTGACTGAGGACTTCGGGCCGACGGTCTCGGTCAACGATGACGCACACCGCCGAGTCTGGTTCATGCAGGTGCCGACCGAGGCCGACTACCGGGTGATCACCGACGGTCGGGTGAGCGGCTTCGTCGACCCCCGATTGGCGTTCGGCCAGACTCGGGCGGTGGAAGGCCCGCTGTGGTTGTTCGCAGCCCTGTCGATGATCAGCGTGGACCTCGGCATCGCCGCGTGGTGGTTCGGGCGGCGCAGCCGCGAGCGCGTCCGGCTTGAGCAGTTGAAAACCATTTCAGCGCTGCGTGATTCGGGCGCGCTGACGGAGAAGGAGTTTCAGGAGGAGAAGCGGCGGATTCTCGAGGGCCGGTAGAAGACTAGACTTATTCGACGTGAAGGCTGTCAGCTGTGCCCGCGGAATGCTCTCGGTGGTCGACCTGCCCGACCCTCGCCCGGCGCCCGGCCAGCTGATACTGGAGGTTCAGGCCTGCGGGATCTGCGGTTCGGACCTGCATGCCAAGGATCACGCCGACGATCTGACCGATGTGATGGCCACGCTGGGCTATCCGGACTTCATGCGTGGCGACACTCCGACGGTGATGGGCCACGAATTCTGCGGAGTGATCGCCGAGCGCGGCCCGAAGACCCCGAAGGGTCTCAAGGAGGGGATGAAGGTGGTCGCCTTCCCGATGGTGCGCAGCAGTGGCGGGGTGCACCTGACCGGTCTGTCGCCGCTGGCGCCCGGCGGCTACGCCGAGGCGGTCTTGGTCGAGGCGTCCCTGACCTTTCCGGTGCCCAACGGCCTGTCATCAGACATTGCCGCACTGACCGAACCGATGGCGGTCGCACTGCATGCCGTGCGCCGGGCCGAGGTGAAGAAGCGCGACACCGCCGTGGTGATCGGCTGCGGGCCGGTCGGTCTGGCGGTGATTGCGCACCTGAAGGCGGCGGGTGTCGGTGCCGTCATCGCCAGCGATCTGTCGCCGGCACGGCGTGATCTGGCCCGGCGCTGCGGTGCTGATGTGGTGGTGGACCCGGCGGTGGACTCGCCCTACGAGAAGATCACCGCCAAGGGCGTGATCACGCAAGCTCCGGATCTCTACGAACTGGCGTTGTCCTCGATGGGGAAGCTCCGGAAACTGCCCGCCTGGTCGTATATCTACCGGGCAGCCGAGGCCGCCGGTGCGGCCGGGCCCAAGCGGCCGATCATCTTCGAGTGCGTCGGGGTGCCCGGGATGATCGACGGCGTCGTCTCGGCGGCGCCGCTGAACTCCCGGGTGATCGTGGTCGGGGTCTGTATGGGCGACGACCGGATCCGGCCGACGATGGCGCTGGCCAAGGAGATCGACATGCGCTTCGTCTTCGGCTACACCCCGCTGGATTTTTACGACAGCCTGCGCATGCTGGCCGATGGCAAGCTCGACGCCGCGCCTCTGATCACCGGGAAGGTGGGTCTGAACGGGGTCGCCGGAGCGTTCACGGCTCTGGGCGATCCCGAGAGGCATGCCAAGGTGATCATCGATCCGCGCAGTTCGGCGGAGTTGCCGTAGCTAGTGGCCTCTGGCCACCCAATCGTCGTAGTTGACGATCTCCCCGCCGATCGTGGTGCTGTCACCGTGGCCGGTGTAGACGACGGTGTCAGGCGGCAGCGCGCCGAGCGTGTCCTTGATCGACGCCAGGATGGTTCCGAAGTCGGAGAACGACCGGCCGGTGGCACCGGGGCCGCCGGCGAACAATGTGTCACCGGAGAACACCGCTCCCAGGGCCGGGGCGTAGAGGCAGGTGGAGCCGGGGGAGTGGCCGGGGGTGGCGATGGCCCGCAATTCGATGCCGCCTGCCTTCAGTACCTGTCCATCGGTCAGGGCCCGGAATGCCTTGTCGCCGTGAGTGGTTTCCCACAGCATCGTGTCGGCCGGATTGAGCAGCACCGGCGCGTCCAGGTCGGCACCGAGTTGCGGGGCCACGGTGATGTGGTCGTTGTGGCCGTGCGTGCACACCACCGCCACGACATGCCGTCCGGCGACCGCGTCCTCGATGGCCCTGGCATCGTGGGCGGCGTCGATGACAATCACCTCGGAATCGTCGCCGACGACCCAGATGTTGTTGTCGACTTCCCAACTGCCGCCGTCGAGTTCGAAGGTGCCGTGGGTGACGACGCGCTGGACACCGCTATTCATCACAGCACCACCACCGAGCGCAGCACCTCGCCGGCGTGCATCTTGTGGAACGCCCCCTCGATGCCGTCGAGGCCGATGCGCTCGGAGACGAATTTGTCCAGGGGCAGACGGCCCTGCCGGTAGAGGCTGATCAGCGTGGGGAAGTCGCGTTCGGGCAGGCAGTCGCCGTACCACGAGGACTTGAGCGAGCCGCCCCGGGAGAAGAAGTCCACCAACGGCATCTCCAGTCGCATGTCGGGAGTCGGAACACCCACCAGCACAACGGTTCCCGCGAGATCGCGGGCATAGAATGCCTGCTTCCAGGTCTCCGGACGGCCGACCGCGTCGATCACGACGTCGACCCCGAGTCCGTCGGTGAGATCCTGAATGGCTTCTACGACGTCGAGCTCGCGGGCGTTGATGGTGTGGGTGGCACCGAAGTCGCGGGCCCAGTTCAGTTTGGTGTCGTCGGTGTCCACCGCGATGATCTGTCTCGCCCCGACCAGTTTCGCCCCGGCGATGGCTGCGTCACCAACCCCGCCGCAACCGATCACCGCGACGGTGTCGTCCCGGCCGACCGCACCGGTGTTGATGGCCGCGCCGATGCCGGCCATCACCCCGCAGCCCAGAAGACCAGCCACCGCGGGATCAGCCTCGTCGTCGACCTTGGTGCACTGGCCCTCATGCACCAGGGTCTTGTCGGCGAACGCCCCGATACCCAGCGCAGGGGACAACTCGGTCCCATCGGTCAGCGTCATCTTCTGGGTGGCGTTGAAGGTGGAGAAGCAGTACCACGGCCGGCCGCGCTTACAGGCCCGGCACTGTCCGCAGACGGCACGCCAGTTGAGGATGACGAAATCGCCCGGAGCCACATGGCCGACTCCCTCGCCCACCGTCTCGACCACCCCGGCGGCCTCATGCCCGAGCAGGAACGGGTAGTTGTCGTTGATACCGCCCTCGCGGTAGGTCAGGTCCGTGTGGCAGACCCCGCAGGCCTTGATATCGACGACCACCTCGCCGGGACCCGGATCCGGGATGACGATGTCGACAAGTTCGACAGGTCTGCCCTTACTCCGGGAGATCACACCGCGCACCGTCTGGCTCATGGTCTTCAGACCTTAGCGCCCCCAAAACGGGTAATGTCGCGCCGGAAAGCACTGTCAGCAGAGGGAAGCGCGCATGTCAGGCGGTTTGGTCGGCTTACTGGATGATGTCGCTGCCCTAGCCAAACTGGCCGCCGCCTCGATCGACGATGTCGGTGCGGCAGCCGGAAGGGCCAGTGTGAAGGCGGCCGGGGTGGTGGTCGACGACGCCGCGGTGACACCGCAGTACGTCCGGGGGCTGGCCGCCAAGCGTGAGCTGCCCATCATCGGGCGGATCGCCAAGGGCTCGCTGCGCAACAAGTTGCTGTTCATCCTGCCGGTGGCGCTGCTGCTCAGTTCGATCGCACCCAAGGTGGTCGAGGCCGTCTTGATGCTCGGCGGGTGCTTCCTGTGCTACGAGGGCGCGCACAAGATCATCCATCGGCTGCGCCGCGACGATCACGACCACGACGTCCCAGCCGCCGAACTGGGTCCCGAAGCCGAGGCGAAGACGATCGCCGGAGCGATCCGGACCGATTTCATTCTCTCGGCGGAGATCATGGTGATCGCCCTCAAAGAGGTGCTGCACGAGCCGCTGGTCTCGC
Organism: Mycobacterium sp.; assembly: GCA_036782595.1. Lineage (GTDB taxonomy): Bacteria > Actinomycetota > Actinomycetes > Mycobacteriales > Mycobacteriaceae > Mycobacterium. The sequence continues at coordinate 23,249 of DAIPYT010000024.1, forward strand.
GCGGGGTGATCCTCGCCGTCGTCGCGGTCGGGATCACCGTCGGGGTCTACGGCGTGGTCGCGATGATCGTGAAGATGGACGATATCGGCCTGAGCCTCGCCGAGCGGAAGTCACCCGGCGCGCAGCGGCTGGGCCGGACGCTGGTCGCCGGCATGCCGAAGGTTCTGTCGTGGCTTTCGGTGATCGGGACTGCGGCCATGCTGTGGGTGGGCGGGCACATCCTGCTGGCAGGATCGGCGGAGTTGGGCTGGGCCACGCCCTACCACCTGGTGCACCAGGTGGAACACCTTGCCCATGGCGTTCCCGTTGTCGGCGGGGTGCTCGGCTGGGTCGTCAACACGTTGCTGTCGGCCATCCTCGGAACCATCGTCGGCACCGCCCTGGTGCTCGTCATCGAGCGGCTACCGTTTCGCCGCGCAGCCCACTAAGCGCCGCGTGCCCGACGCCCTGGAGTACGCCCTGGAGTCGATCGCGGACTGGCCGGTGCCCACGGCGGCGGCCGCGGTGATCGGATCAACCGGGGTGCTCGCCTCGTACGGCCAGACCGGCCGGCCCTTTCGCCTTGCCTCCGTCACCAAACCGTTGGCCGCCCGCGCCGCCCAGATCGCCGTCGAAGAGGGTGTGCTGGACCTCGACACCCCGGCCGGGCCGCCGGAATCCACCATCAGACACCTGTTGGCGCATGCCTCCGGGCTGGCAATGAGTTCTGCTGAGGTCCTGGCCCGCCCGGGTGCCCGGCGGGTGTATTCGAACTACGGCTTCCAGGTGCTCGCCGAAACCATCGAGGCGCACGCCGGGATCGAGTTCGGCCGGTACCTCACCGAGGCGGTTTTCCAACCACTGGGCATGACCGCCTCCCGATTGGACGGCGGTGCGGCGGCGGCCGGTTTCGGGGGGTTCTCGACGGTCGCGGACTTGGCGGTGTTCGCCGCGGACCTGCTCAGACCGCGTGCAGTGTCGGCGCAGATGCACGCCGACGCCACCAGCGTGCAGTTCCCCGGACTGATCGGCGTGCTGCCCGGATTCGGTATGCAACGGCCCAACGACTGGGGACTGGGTTTCGAGATCAGGGACCGCAAGGCCCCGCACTGGACCGGAACGGCCAACTCGCCGCGCACCTATGGGCACTTCGGGCAGTCCGGGACGTTCCTCTGGGTCGACCCGGACCGCGATATCGCCCTGGTGGTGCTTACCGATCGGGATTTCGACGAGTGGGCCAAACCGCTGTGGCCTGCGCTATCGGACCGGGTCCTGGCCGAGTTCAGATCGGACTAGCGCAACAAGGGTCCCAAGAGGCACAATAGACACGTACGACACAACTGCATCTTCGGTAAACACCAGGTCGTTGGGGAAGACGTCCCTAGTGGAGCCGGAGGAGCAGTGATGCGTGCGTCGAATCAATTCGCCGACGCGACGACAGGCGTGGTGTATCTGCACGCCTCACCCGCGGCGGTGTGCCCACATGTCGAGTGGGCGTTGTCGTCGGCCCTCGGAGCGGGGGCGAACCTGAAGTGGACCCCACAGCCGGCCATGCCCGGACAGCTTCGCGCGGTCACCAACTGGATCGGTCCGGTGGGCACCGGTGCCAGGCTGGCCAATGCGCTGCGGTCCTGGTCGGTACTGCGGTTCGAGGTCACCGAGGATCCCAGCCCCGGTGTGGACGGCCAGCGGTTCTGCCATACCCCGCAGCTGGGTCTGTGGAGCGGGGCGATGAGCGCCAACGGCGACATCATGGTCGGCGAGATGAGGCTGCGCACGCTGATGTCGGCCGGGGCCGACACACTGGCGGCCGAGTTGGACACCGTGCTGGGGACAGCGTGGGACGACGCTCTGGAGCCCTACCGCGACGGCGGTGACGCCGGTGAGGTCAGCTGGCTCAACCGCGGGGTGGGCTAGAACGGGGGCGGTTTGCTTCGCTCGGCGACGCGGGCGTCATTGAGCGCGCGCTCGCATGCGATGCGATAAGCCCGCTCGGCGGCACGTGATCGTCGTCGCCGCGGCATGGTGAGGCCAGTTGAGGTCGTCTCGTCCGTGCGGCCAGCCTCACCGATCCTGAGTTGTCCGGTATTGGTGTCCCACCCCGGGAACAACAGGCGTGACCCGGGCCGAGTGACGTAGATCTTGCCTTTGGGCGATGTCCACACGATCGTGCCGTCGGCGAATTGCTGATCGCGCCATCCGTCTTCGCCGGACCAAAATGTCTTGAGCAAGTGATTCTTTCGGCACAGGGCTCTCAGATTTGATGCGTGTGTCGGCCCCAGCGGCCAGGGGATCGCGTGATCCAAGTCGCACGATTCAGCCGACACATCACAGTTGGGAAAACGGCATGTGAGGTCGCGTATTCGGACGAATTCACCGAGCGCGCGGGATGGTCGATAGTGCGATTCGGGCGTAGTCGGTGGCTTCGTCAACTTCCGCACCGTGGCCCCGCCGCGGACCAACTGGGCGAGCAGTGGTGTCGGCAGCACCCCGCCGCCGACGATTACCGCCGAACCTGGCTGGGGCCCGGGTGGCGTGTCGCGGTCTCCCATGCCGGACATTCCCGGATCGGGTTGAGCCTCAAGGGCTTCGGCGTCGGCCAGAACATGGACCACCACCCCGGCTGCTCGTACATCCGGACCCGCTGACGGGCACTCCGGCCGGCCGCACTGGCACGTCAATTGGACGGAACCTGTCGCCAGGGCGCCCAGCGCGTCGGAACGACGTTGCCCGATGGTCCGCGGATCGTCATCGCAGACGCTGTGCGCCATTTCGTTGAGCCTGCGGTCCACCATGGTGGCATCAGAGGCCAAGAGTCTTCCCCACAGCGCGGCTGTGCCTGATTCGTGGTTCTTAGCGCCGACGACGACGTCGCGGTTGCGTGCGTTGGCCCGGGTGCGTCGCAGGGCGCCGGGATCGTATCTGTCGATCCAGGCGTCGATCGCCTGCTCAAGCTTGTACTGGGACAGCGCACCCCATCGAGCGGCGCTATCGGTGAGTGCGCCGTCAAGAAGGGCCATCGCCTCGGGGTCGCTCACCAGGTGTGTACGCCACGCGATCGCCGCCACCACCCGGGCGCTGACCCCACCTGCCAGGAAGAGCTCGGCCAACCTGGGCAACTTCAGGCCTAGGGCCTCAGCAAGGTGCATCTGGCCGGAAGCGTGCCCCCGGCCAACACCCATCGCGGCCCCGATCTCGGCCGAGGTGGCGTCCCAGGCGTCGCAGGCCCATTGGACGGTTTCATCGTCAGAGCATTGGCGCCGCACCAACTCGCGGATGGCGGCAAGGCGTCGAGCGGCCGCAGCGGCCTCGGCCCTGGTCGACTCCGCGATGGCACCGACGAGGTCGGTATCGCCGGTGTCGCGGAACAAGGTATCGAACACGTATTCGATTATGTCGAATATCTACGACAAGATCACTCCGACAAGATCCGACTAGCTGGCGGCTTCGACTGCGCTGCGGCGCCCAGGGCCACGATTGCACCACCAAGAGCCATCCCACCGAGGACGTCGCTGAAGATATGCGCTCGCGAGTACAGCGCCAGGAGTGCCACGCAGAGCACGCCGGTCACCACCAGGGCGGCAAGCGTGGCCTTGACCGCCGCGCTGCGCCCGGCGCCCGCACACACCGCAATCATTCCGAGCAGGGTCGTGGCACCGGTGACATGTCCCGAGGGGAACGAATGCGCATAAGCCGTCAGCGAGCCATCGTGCAATGCCGCCAGGGTGGCGTCGGATCGGCCGATGATCGCCTTGAACGTCTGCTCCAACACCACGCCGAGGCCCACCCCGCCGGTCACCAGGGCAAGCGGCAGCACCGATCGCGATCTCCAGCCCAGCAGCACTCCGGCCACCACGCCGGCGGTGGCGACATGCAATGGGCGGCCGAGGTAACTGAAGGCGCCCTCGGCATCGACTCTCAACCGCGCCGACCGGTGGGCGTCGAGCCAACGTTCGACGGCGTCGTCGGGCGCTGTCAGCCAGTCCGCATTCACCTGTGAAGCCAGAATCGCCAACACCGCGAACAGCGTGCCGGAGAGCAGGAGCAGGAGCGTCCGGGTCGTCTTCACCGGTGCTCGGGAACCAGGATCCGGAGCGCTCCGGGTACCGCTGAGATCTCCGCCGGGAGTGGGCAGACGTAATCACCGTCGGCGTAGGCGTTGATACCCGGTGATTCCACCGTGATGGTGCGGGCCCGTTCGGTGCTCACCTCAGCGAGTTCCACGTGAGTTCCCTTGAAGACAGTGGGGAAGAGGCGGATGAGCTTGGTGCGGGACGCGGTGTGCACCATGGTGACGTCGAGCAGTCCGTCGGAGTGGTTGGCGTTCGGGCAGATTCGCATACCGCCGCCGTAGGTGCGGGTGTTGCCGAACGCCGCCAGGGTGAGATCGGTGACCAGTTCCCGTTCACCGTCGAAGACCAGCCGGAAGGGCAGCAGCCGTAGTTGCGACAACTCGGCGAGGATCGCAAGGTTGTAGCGCATCCGGCCATGCGGCCACCGCATCCGGTTGACGCGGTCGCTGACCAGCGAGTCGAAACCGGTCGCCGCGATGGTGCCGAACCACGAGTTGCTGCCGTCGGGTCCGCGGACCAGGCCGAGGTCGACGCTTTCGGTGTGCTCGGCAGCGATGACGTCGACTGCGGCCGCCGGGTCGCCGGTCGGAATGCAGTATTCCCGGGCATGGTCGTTACCGGTGCCGGCCGGGACGATACCGAGTGGAATATCGGTGCGCGCCAGAGCCTGCAGCGCCAGTCGGATGACCCCGTCGCCGCCGACGACCACCAGTGCGTCGGTGCCGTCGGCGAGGGCCTGCTCCACCAGTTCGCGGGCATGATCGGCGTCGCGGCCGACGATCTCGACGACATCGATCCCGAGTTCCTGGAACCGTGCGACTGCTCTCTCCGCTGCATGCGCCGCGTTGCCGTGACCGGCCATCGGATTGGTCAGGACGGTGACGCGGGACAGCGTCACGGAATCAGCTTGCCCGGATTGAGGATTCCCGCCGGATCGAGGGTCTGCTTGACCGCGCGCAACACCTGCACTCCCAGTTCACCGATTTCGGCGGGCATCCAGTGCCGGTGGTCGGCGCCGACCGCGTGGTGGTGGGTGATGGTCGCGCTGTTGGCGACGATCGCGTCGCTGGCCGCCATCTTCGCCGCATGCCACTGTTCGGCCGCGTCGCCGCGTTGTCCTGCGACGACGGTGAAGTACAGGCAGGCGCCGGTGGGATAGACATGCGAGATATGGCACATCACCAGTGCGTTTGTGCCGCTTGCGCCCAGCGCCGATGTCAGTGCCTCGGTCACCGCCGATTTCAGTGTCGACAGGTTCGACCAGGTCGTCGCGGTCTCCAGGGTTTCGCATAACGCACCGGCCTTGAGCAGCGAGTCGCGCAGGTAGGGGGCGTCGAAGCGACCGTGTTCCCAGGCCTTGGCGGGCGCCTCACCCAGCGAGGTGCCGCCATGGGCCGCCAGGACCGCCCGGGTCTCGGCATGCCGGCTGTCGGCGTGCGCGGGTGTGCCTTCGAACACCGTGA
>DAIPYT010000025.1:0-420 GCA_036782595.1 Mycobacterium sp.
CTTATCGGCGGTGGCGTGGCAGAGCGGCCTAATGCACTCGCCTTGAAAGCGAGAGACGGCTAACACCGTCCGGGGGTTCAAATCCCTCCGCCACCGCTGTTAACCTTCGGCGCCGACGACCCCGTCCGGCGAACTCTTTATCGTGGATTTCGACCGTGCCTCGGCACGCACCCTCCGGCCGTTTCGGGTGAAGCCGGTGGGGGAGACCGTCGCTGACAGCAGTGCGTCCTCGCCGGAGACGAACGGGTGGAATCCGACTCCGCCACCGCCACGTCCTTTGACCGGAATGTCCTGACAGGCGGTCACCTTCCAGCCTTTCGCCGAAGTCGTCAGGATCGCCTCGGTTTCGGCGCCGGTGATCGGCAGCGCGGCGATCACCTCGTCGCCGTCCTCGGCCAGGCGAATACCGGCGACCCCGTT
>DAIPYT010000025.1:430-28428 GCA_036782595.1 Mycobacterium sp.
CCCCGTTACCGGCCGCTCCCTGGGGGTTGATCACCGACGGGTCGAGGCGAAGAACCTTGCCTCGTCGGGTGACCAGTGCCAGTTGCGCCCCGTCAGGCAGTACGCCGGAGCGCAGCAGGCCGGTGATGTCGGGAGCGACCGGAACGTCGCGGATCTTGGTCGGAAGCCCGGCGCCGGTGGTGAATTTGATCCGGCCGTCGGCCCAGACCGCCCAGCCCAATCCGCCAGACAGCAGCTCTCCGTGGCCTTCGGAGAGCACGCCTCTGTCATCCAACCGCCAGTTCGGGTTGGGCTTGCGCTCCCGCGGGCCGTCGTCAGCGGATCCCCCGGAAACCGGCGTGGCGTCGAAGTCCAGCACGGTGCGGCGGTCGAACTCTGGAGCGTCGAACAGCTTCGCGGTCTGCTTCAGTTCGGAGTCGATGAGCTTCTTGCGGGCCTTGGGTGATTCGAGCAGCTCTGTGAGCGCAGCGAACTCGGCGTCGAGCTTGTCGGCCTCGGAACGCAGTTCGATCACGTCCAGGCGGGTGAGCCGGCGTAGCTGCAGGGCCAGCACGTAGTCGGCTTGGGTTTCGTCGATGGCGAAGCGGGCACACAGTCCGGCCCGGGCCTCTTCGACGGTGTCGGAGCCGCGGATCACCGCCACCGCGGCGTCGATGTCGATGTGCACCAGCAGCAGGCCGGCCACCAAATGCCTTCTTGCGGTGACTTTCTCCAGCCGGTGCTCGCTGCGGCGGATCACCACCGAATCGCGCAGCGTCAGAAACGCGGCGATCAACTCACGCACCGACCACCACCGCGGGATCCGGTCGGCGTCCAGTGCCACCAGGCTGGCGGCGAACGTGCCCTCCAGCGGGGTCAGCGCCAGTAGCGAGGTGCGCAGCTGTTCGGGGTCGTGTCCGCGCTTGGCGGAGACCACGATGCGCAGCCCGTTGCGCCGGTCGGTGAGATCGGTCATATCGGCGACCCCGGGAAGGTCCCCGCCCTCGATGAGGCCACGGATTCGTTCCTGCACAGTGGAACTTGCCACCCCCGGAGGAAGCTCGGTGATGACCACGTTGCGGCCTTCCACGTTCACCGTGCCGCGGACGGTGAACGACCCTCGGCCGGTGGTGATGTAGTCGCGCAGCCCGTCGGAGCCGACCACCGAACCGCCGCAGCCCCAGTCGGGTCCTGGCAGCAACTCCATCAGGGCATCATCGGACAGGTTCGGTTTGGACAGCAGCGCCCGGCAGGCGGCCATCACGTCGCGCGGGTTGTGGCCGGGAACCTTGGTCGCCCAGCCCTCGGCGATTCCGATGGCGCCGTTGACGAGCAGCACCGGGAAGCGGGCCGGAAGAACGACCGGCTCAATCCATTCCCCGTCGAAGGTCTCGATCATCGGCACGGCGTGGTCGGCCAACTCGGCGGTCAGCGCCGCGCCGGCCGGCGAGAGCCGCATCTCGGTGTATCGATCGGCGGCGGGGATGTCGCCCTGGATGCGGGGGAATGCGCCCTGGCCGTCGATGATCTTGACTCGCTGGAAGTCGGCGGCCAGCAGTGCGGCGGCGCCGTACATGGCGGTGCCGCCGTGGGGGTGCAGATTGCCGGTGACAGCCGAGCACACCTTGGATGATTTCTGAGGCTTGTTGCCGGGCAACAGATTCGACGAATGCATCTGATATAGCAGCCGGCGCTGCCCGGGCTTGAGGCCGTCGTAGGCAGACGGGATGGCCCTGTCGCTGGTGCTGTAGAGCGCGAACAGCAACTGGTAGCGATTCCAGTAATCGTCCGCGGTGAGGTCGTGAACCAGATCGGGGTTCTGCTCGATGACTGTGGTGACCACGGTGGGTTCTCCTTAGTTGAGATCGAGCGTCAGTTGAGATCGAGTGCAGCGGTGTCGATGCGTGCTGCGGCCGCGGCCATCCAGTCGCGTCGACCCTCCGCTGGTCCGCCGAACAGGATGTGGTGCAGGTCCTTCTCCTTGTCGTCGGGCCCGATCCGGTAGACGGTGCGCTGGGCCGGGTCCAAAACGGTGTTCCAGAAGTCGTCGGCGTTCATCTCGCCCAGACCTTTGTTGCGCTGGACTTCGACCTTCTTCTTCGAGGTCGCCTTCAGCCGGGCGACGGCCTCGTCGCGCTCGGACTCGTCCTGGCAGTAGATACGGGTGTCGGGGTTGTAGACCACGAAGAGCGGCGGAAGCGTCACGAAGACCATCCCGGCCTCGACGAGAGGGCGGTGAAAGTCCAGGAACATCGAGAGCAGACTGCTGTTGATGTTGGCGCCGTCCGGATCGGCGTCGGAGGCGAACAGGATCCGGTCGTAGCGGGACTTCTCCGGATCGCAGTGTTCACGGAGGCCGCAGCCCACGATGCGCTCGATGGCGTCGAACTCCTCCTTGGTCCGGGCCTTGGTGGCGGTCCATCCGAAGGTGTTGGGCGGCTTGCCCTTCAGCGGGAAGGCCGCCTGGAAAGTGGCGTCACGGGCGCTGCGCACCGTGCCTAACGCCGAGTCGCCCTCGCAGATGAAAAGCTCCGCGCCGCTGCCGCGCCCGCTCTCCCGGCTGGGCAGTAGCTTCGGCGGCAGGGACAGATTGGTGCCCAGGCCCTTAGCCTTGGACGCCGCCCGGGACCGCGCCTTGGCGCCCTCGGCGCTGCGACGGGCCCGCGCGGACTCCAGGGCCAGCTTGGTCCATGTGCTGATTGCCGCGGAGTTGGCCGGGCTGGCCGCCCACACACTGACCGCGCGGGCCACCTCCGGGGCCATCGCCAGGTTCAGCGACCGCGACGACACCGCCGTCTTGGCCTGGGAGTCCCAGGACACGTCCGGGGCGCGGGTGTCCACGGCCAGGGCGGTGACCGCCGCGAAGTCCTGCGGCTCGGGACCTTCCTCGCCCTTGGCCAGGCCGAGGTCGCGCATGCGGCCGGCTTTGTCGGCCAACGCATCGGTGAGCCCCTTCATCGCCGCCGACAGGTGCGAGCCGCCGTTGACCGTGCGCACCGTGTTGCAGAACGCCGCGATCGTCGCCGGCTCGGCCGGACCGGCCGCCACCGACCAGCGCATCGGGGTCTGCCCCCTCCCGGTGGTGTAGGAACCGGAGCCCTCGACCAGCAGCTGCAGCTCGGGCTTGGGTGTGCCGCCGGCGGCGCACATGAGATCCAGCAGCGCGTCGGTGCCCCACGGACCGTTGAAGGGCTGGGACACCAGCTCGGTGATCTCGCCGGGCCAACCCTCGTCGTTCACCTGAAGATGCACACCGGAACACATCCGGGCCGCGGCGTGGGCCCGCAGCAGCACCTCGTTGATGTCGATTGCACAGTCCGGCGCCACCTTCGGGTCGAACAGGATGCGCACCGCGGTGCCGTGATCGCGCGGTGCGCGGTTGGACACGCCCCGCAGTTTCTGGGTGTCGTCGCGGACGAACGGCGCCTTCGGATCGAAGTCGGTGCCCTCGAAGACCCCGGGGTAGCCGCCGCGGAAGCGCTGGGTGTAGGTCTTGCCGTCGCGGCGGACGGTGACGTCGGTGCGCGCGGAAATGAATACTGCTGCCGCGGCGCCGATCCCGTTGAGCCCGGCCCCGGTGCTGGTGGCGTCGGCGTGCTCGGAGAACTTGCCGCCGGCGCGTGCGGTGCCCAGCGTTTTGACGATCCCGTTCTTGCCGGTCTTGCGGTCGGTGTCCACCGGCAGGCCGCGGCCGTCGTCGGCCACCGTCACCGAGGAGTCGGCGTGCAACGTGATGGTGACCGTCGAGCCGCCGTGGCTGGGATCGGCGACCTCCTCGACCGCGTTGTCGACGATCTCACGCAGGGCGGTGTTGAGGACGTCCTGGCCGAGGTTGACCGCAGGGCGTAGCCGGGTGTGCTGGACGTCGTCGAGTTCGGTGATGTCAGCGGCGGTGTAGCTCACAAGCGGCGGTCTCCATCCGGCGGTAGGTGCTCCGTCTCAGCCGGCGCGTGACAGCGAGACAACCGGCATCATCGCATCGCGGTATGACACCGCCGCGAAAGAAAACACCCTCGAAGCAGCTAATCTCCGGTGAAGTTCGGCGACCGCTTCTCAAACATCGCGGTGACGGCCTCTTTGAGATCCCGGGACGGCAGGAAGGCCGCGTTCCAGGCCGCCACATAGCGCAGGCTGGCGGCGACCTGGTCGATGCGCTGCTCGTCGAGCACGTACTTGATGCCGCGCACCGTAAGCGGAGAATTCGCGGCGATTTCGGCGGCGGTGGCGTGCGCGGCTGCCAGGGCCGCCTCGGCGTCCGGCAGCACCTCGTTGACCAGACCGATCTTCTCGGCGCGCGCGGCGTCGATGTCCTTACCGGTCAGCGCCAACTCGCGCAGGTGTCCGTCGGACAGGATGTAGGGCAGGCGGGCCAGGCTGCCCACGTCGGCGACGATGGCCAACTTGACCTCACGCACCGAGAACTTCGCGTCGGCGCTGGCATAGCGAATGTCGACTGCGCTGATCAGGTCGACCCCTCCGCCGATGCACCAGCCGTGGATCGCGGCGATGGTGGGGGTACGGCAGTCGGCCACCGCGGTGATGGAGTCCTGAAGACGCTTGACGGTGGTGTGAAACTTGGCGCGTGGGCCGGCCGAGGCTCCGCCGTCGGATCCTGAGCCGCCGTCGACCGACGGCAGGGATCCGCCCATCGTCAGCAGATCGAGGCCGAAGCAGAAGTTTTTGCCCGATCCGTTGAGCACGATCGCACGGACCTCAGGGTCGGCGTCGAGTTCGGCGAACAACACCGGCATCTCGGCCCAGAACGCCGGGCCCATGGCGTTGCCCTTGCCGGGGCCCAGCAGGGTGACCTGGGCGACGTTGTCCTTGACCTCGACGGCGAGGGATTCGTAGCTGCTCATGGCTTCCGAGGTTACCTGGGAGGGTGACCCGGGGCCTCAGATGTACATCGCGGGGTCGATGTAGCACGTCGGGTCCACCAGAGGTTCGCGCTGTCTGTCGGTGCGGGCCCGTACCACCGCGGGAATACCCGTTGCGATCGACGCCGGTGGAACATCATGGGTGACAACGGCATTCGCGCCGACTGCACTGTCGTCGCCGATGATCACCGGGCCGAGCACTTTGGCTCCGGCGCCGATGGTGACCCGGTCGCCGACGGTGGGGTGGCGCTTGCCGTGTTCGAGTGACCGCCCGCCGAGGGTCACCCCGTGGTAGAGCATCACGTCGTCGCCGATCTCGGTGGTCTCGCCGATCACCACCCCCATACCGTGATCGATGAAGAACCGCCGGCCGATCGTCGCGCCGGGGTGGATCTCGATACCGGTCAGGAAACGGGTCAGCTGACTGAGCACCCGGGCCACGCCGCGCAACGCCGGCACCGCCCACAGTCGGTGGGCCAGCCGGTGCGACCAGATCGCGTGCAGGCCGGAGTAGACCAGGGCGTTCTCGACGTCACCGCGGGCCGCGGGATCGTGCGAGCGGGCGTTGCGCAGGTCCTCGCGCGCCGTGGCCAGCACCGAGAGCAGGGTCATCCGCGGATGTCGTCGAAGAGCACGGTGGAGATGTAGCGCTCGCCGTAATCGCAGATGATCGCGACGATCAGCTTGCCGGCGTTCTCCGGTCGCTTGGCCAGCTCCAGTGCCGCCCAGATGATCGCCCCCGACGAGATGCCACCGAGGATGCCCTCCTGGGTGCCCAGATCGCGGGCCACCCGGACGGAGTCGTCGAGTTCGACGTCGATGATCTCGTCGTAGCTTTCCCGGTCGAGCACCTCAGGGACGAAGTTGGCGCCGATGCCCTGGATCTTGTGCGGCCCGGCCTGGCCTTCAGTCAGCAGCGGAGAGTCCTTGGGCTCCACGCCGACGATCTGGACCGACGGCTTGCGGGACTTCAGAGCGCGGCTCACTCCGGTGATGGTGCCGCCGGTACCGATCCCGGCGACGAAGATGTCGACCTCACCGTCGGTGTCTTCCCAGACCTCCTCGGCGGTGGTCTTCTCGTGGATCGCCGGGTTGGCCGGATTGCCGAATTGGTTGGCCGCGACCGCGTTCGGGGTCTCGGCGATGATCTGCTTGGCCCGCGCGACCGCGCCGGCCATACCTTCTGAACCGGGGGTGAGCACGATCTGGGCGCCGTAGGCCCGCAGCATCACCCGCCGCTCGGTGGACATGGTCTCCGGCATGGTCAGGATGACGTGATAGCCGCGGGCCGCGCCGACCATCGCCAGTGCGATTCCGGTGTTGCCGCTGGTGGCCTCCACGATGGTGCCCCCGGGCTTGAGTTCACCGGAGCGTTCGGCGGCATCGATGATCGCTGCGCCGATGCGGTCCTTGACGCTGTTGGCCGGGTTGTAGAACTCGAGCTTGGCCACCACGGTGGCATTCAGCCCGTCAGTCAGCCGGTTGAGCCGAACCAGCGGGGTGCGGCCGACCAACTCGCTGACGTTGGCATAGATCTTGCCCACGGCTCAATCCCTCCTGATGGTGCTGCTGGCTTCCACGCTAATCGTTGCGGCGGTGGGCGTGGACTTCGGTCTAATCGAGCGGCCCGTTCGGCCGGCGTGTCCATGCCGCGGCGAAAGTCAGGAACGCGTCGTTCTCCTCGGGAGCACCGATGCTGACCCGGGCTCCTTCGTCGCCGTAGGGCCGGACCAGCACCCGGGCTTGTGCGGCCTGAGCGGCGAAGTCGGCGGTCCGGTCAGCCAGCGGCAGCCACACGAAGTTGGCCTGGGACGCCGGGACGGTGTAGCCCAGCGCGGTCAGTTCGTCGCTGACCCGGCGGCGCTCTTCGACCACCGCGTCGGTGCGGGCCAGCAGTTCATCGGCTGCCTGTATCGAGGCGATGGCGGCGGCCTGAGAGATGGTGCTGGCGGTGAACGGCACGTACACCTTGCCCAGGGCGGTGATCACCTCCGGGTCGCCGACGGCGTAGCCCACCCGCAGGCCGGCGAGCCCGTAGGCCTTGGAAAATGTGCGCAGAACCACGACATTCGGGTAGTCGTTCGCCAGGCGGAGGCTGTCGGGAAGCATGCCGTCGCGGATGTACTCCACATAGGCCTCATCGATGACCACCAGGATGTCGGATGGAACCGCGGCGACGAACCGGGCCAGCTCGTCGGGGTCGACGACGGTCGAGGTCGGGTTGTTCGGGTTGCACACGAAGATCAGCCGGGTGCGGTCGGTGACCGCGGCCAGCATCGCGTCGAGGTCGAAGGTGTGATCCCGCAGCGGCACCTGCACCGGGGTGGCACCGGCCACCCGCACCTGCAGCGGGTACACCTCGAAGCTGCGCCAGCCGAACACCACCTCGTCGCCGACACCGCAGGTGATCTGGATCAGCTGCTGGCACAGACTCACCGACCCGCAGCCCACGGCGATCCGCTCGGGTGGGAAGTCCCCGTCCTTGCTGAGGAATGCGGCCAGGTGCTCCTTGAGTTCGACCTGGCCATTGTCGGGGTAGCGGTTGATGGTCTCGGTGGCCGCGGCGATGGCCTCGCGAACGCTGGGCAGCGGACCGTGCACCGTCTCATTGCTGGCCAGCTTGATGGCACCGGGCACGGTCTTACCGGGGGTGTAGGCCGGGATGTCGGCCAGTTCGGGGCGCAGGCGCGCGGTCACGGGCCAAGTCTAGGGGCGGCCCGGGGCTGCTCCCTACGGGCTCTGGCCTGGCTTTGCCATCCATCGGCGGCCCTGTGTACGCTCTCGTAGGTTCAGGAGGCGTGCCAGAGCGGCCGAATGGGACTCACTGCTAATGAGTTGTCCCCCTTAAAGGGGACCGGAGGTTCAAATCCTCTCGCCTCCGCCGCGGCTGATGCGTCAGCCACGCACAACTGAATACGGCGCCCGTAGCTCAACGGATAGAGCATCTGACTACGGATCAGAAGGTTAGGGGTTCGAATCCCTTCGGGCGCACTCTGAGCTGCGGAAATGCCTCTGGTCGAGGGGTCGAATAGGCCCAAATCCGCTACTTTCCCGATGCACCAGAGTCCACACCCCCGTGTTTTGGGGCAGCGAACCCGATCGGAGAATCGGTGGACAGGCCGGCTAAACGGGCTCGAAGCCGGAGACCAGCCATCTGCCCCCGACTTTGTCGAGCGTGACTCTGACGCTGGATGCCGTATCTGTGGGGGCGTCGTTGCCGATGTTCACCGTCTGATTGACGAAAACAAGTGCCGTGGCGTGGCTGGGCGTTGCGGAGACCGACGCCGCCGCCGGCACCTGGGCGACCGCAGAGATCCTCTTCTCCTTGGACCCTGGAATGACCACCTCATTGACCAGCTTGGTGTACTCCTCGAGGAACGTCCCGGTAAGCCGGTCGCGTGCGGCATTCAGGTCTTGTTCGACGCTCGCGGTGCGGTAGCTCAGAATGGCCGTCGCAGTCTCCCGGGCCGCGGCGAGCGACTCCGCAGCGGCAACACCGGCTGCGCGTTGGGATGCGTTCTGCCAGAACAGGAACCCTGCCAAGCCGCCAAGGGCGAGCGCGGCTGTCGCCAGGGCAGCCCACACCGGCCTGCTCAGACCCTCGGCCGGTGGATGGGGCTGGGCGGGATCGACCTCGGTTGACTCGCTGAAATTTTCAGTGCTCACGGTACGAACTCCACATCGGCCACCTTGGCGCCGTCGGTCTGCTGGCTGACGGTCATCCGCATCCGCCAGTAGCGGGGTTGCTCCTCAGCCCTGCCGTCACTGACCGTCTTGACGGTCACCGACACCAGAACCCGGCCCTGCTGACCACTCACCGACTCCAGACCCGCTTCGGTGACGGTGCCGACCGACTGCGACTTTGCCCGCTTGACGGCGTCGATGAAGGGCGTCGACCGGGCCCGAAAGTCTTCCGCGAACTCGCCGGTTGCCGAGTCGATGATCCGCTGGACGTCGCTCTCGGCGTTTAGGTAGTCGATGGTCGTCAGGTTGACCGCCCCCTGTTTGGCGACCTGTATCAGCGTCGCTCGCAGCCGGTTCTCCTGGCTGTCCTGATTCACCCGGTACCCGAGCCAACCGCACAGAACAAGAAGCACCGTCACGAGGCAGATGCCGGCTACCAGTCCAAGGCGTGTCGGGGCCATCCCGGTGAGTCGCCCTGCGGGCGGGATCTCTGGCTCATCGTCCTCGTCAGCCACCGCTGTTGCAGGACGCCGAGTCAGCCGCAGTGCGCTCATTGGTTCGCTCCGGCCCCAAACCGCTCCTTGAGCCCGTTCTTCAGCAGCTTTCCGGTAGGGGTGCGGGGTAACTCGTCGACGAAGTCGACGGAGCGCGGTGCCTTGAAGTGCGCGATCCGATCGCGGACGTAATCAATGAGTTCTGTTGCCAGGGAATCGGATCCGCGCAGACCGCCGGCGGGCTGGACGACGGCCTTGACCTCTTCCCCCATCTCCGGGTGTGGTACGCCGATCACCGCGACGTCATGAACAGCGGGGTGTAGGGCGAGGACGTTCTCGACTTCCTGCGGGTAGATGTTCACCCCGCCGGAGATGATCATGAAGGATTTCCGGTCAGCCAGGTACAGATATCCGTCGGCATCGACATAGCCCAGGTCCCCCACGGTGGTCCATGACGGATGGCTGGGGTGCTGCGCGGCGGCGGTCTTGGTGGGGTCGTTGTGGTATTCGAAAGGCAAGCGGTCGCGTTCGAAGTAGACGGTGCCGACCTCGCCGACGGGCAACTCGGTGCCCGCGTCGTCGCAGATGTGCACGACCCCCAGCACGCTGCGGCCCACCGTGCCTGGGTGCGCCAGCCAATCAGGCGAATCGACAAAGGTCATACCGTGCGCCTCCGTCGACGAGTAGTACTCGTAGATCACCGGGCCCAGCCACTCAATCATCGCTCGTTTGACCTCCACCGGGCAGGGCGCGGCAGCGTGAATGACGACCCGCAGACTGGACAGGTCGTAACGGCGACGAACATCGTCGTCGAGCTTAAGTAGCCGGATGAACATCGTCGGCACCATTTGCGCCGCCGTGACACGGTAGGTCTCGATATTGCACAGCGTTTCCTCGGCGTCGAACTTCTTCATCAGAACGGCCGTTCCGCCCAGGGCCTGAATCATGCCGCACCACCGCAGCGGGGCGGCATGGTAGATCGGTGCCGGCGACAGATAGATGTCTGAGGACTCGATGCCGAATATCCGGCTGGCGATCGCGACGATCGCATCGCCCGGCTCATCGACACTGCGTTGCGGCAGAGGCGGTTTCACCCCCTTGGGAAGGCCCGTTGTCCCCGACGAGTAGAGCATGACCGCCCCGCAGGGTTTCTCGGCCAGCGGTGGCCCGGCGGCGGCCAGGGCATCCTCGTAACCGGAGAAGCCCGGAACCTCTCCGCCGAAGGCGAGAAACGCCTCAACGCCTTCAAGGTCGCGAGCCACCTCGCAGGCCAGATCCGCCAGCGCCGCCGAGGCGATCAGCACCCGCGCACCCGAGTCCCTGACAATGTAGGCCGCCTCGCCTGCGCGCAGGTGATGGTTGATCGCGGTGATGTACAGGCCCGACCGGTGCGCAGCCCAGTAGACCTCGAATACCTGGGCTGCGTTGTCCGACAGCACCCCTACTACGTCGCCCGGGCGCAGACCCTTGTCGTGCAGCACCCTGGCCAGGGCGGCGGAATTGTCCTCGAGTTTGCGGTAGGTGAGAACCTCACCGGTCTCGGCGAGGATGACCGCCGGACGGTCAGGGGTGGTGCGTGCGTGCACACCTGGAAACATGGTCGTCTCTCCTTGTCAGTTCCCCGGAGGCAGCAGCATCGACTGCCAGGTTTTCTCGGTCGGCGCGGTTCGAGCGAGGTCGGACTGTGTGTAGCGCCGGCCATCAGGCCCGACGTAGGCCCCCGTCGCTGGGTCGTAGAGGAGACCCGCGATCGGCGGCGGCGCGGCCGGCGCGGGATACGGCGTTCCGGGTGCCATATGCGGAACGTCCTGTCCGGTCACGGTGGCGTTGGGGTCGCCCTTCCAGTTGAAGCCATCGTTAAGCGGAACGTACGGTTCGTCACCCTCACAGAGCTTGACGGTCGCCGCCCGCTTACCGGGTCTGGTCTCGCAGGGGATGTTGCGGGCACCGCGAACGTTGAAGGGGGAGTCCTGGGGCACCCGGCAGTACAGGTCGCCGGGGGCGCGTTGCGGGTAGTCCTGCAGGGCGGCGCTACGGGTCTGCTGCGCCGGAAGGAAGCCGGTGGTACAGGTCGGCGGCAGGTTGAGGTTCAGATTGAAGCTCAGGTACGCGCCTTGGTAATCCTGGTTGGTGTTGACGTTGGCGATCAACGCCCCTTGTTCGATGGCAACCAACTGCGGGAGCAATACCAGTAACTGCTCGATGCCGTTGCGGTAGTCCAGGCCCACCCGGCCGACGCTGACCAGATTGGCCATCAGGATCGGCAGCGTCGGTTGCAGCTTTTGGATGAGTTGGCCGGCTTCACCGACAGCCGGGCCGCCGTCGGTGAGGATTCCCCTGACCGCGGCGTCGTGGTCCTTCAACTGGCGCGTCACGGTGGCGACCTGCGCCGCCCAGGCGGCGATCGATCCCGACGTCTGGGTCTGCGACTGAAGCACCGGTCCGGCGTTGTCGATCAACGCCAACAGCGGATCGAGGTTCTCGCGCGTGTCGAGCGACAGTTTGGCGGTGCCGTCGATGATGGCCGACAGTTCGGAACCCAGCCCACCCACGGCCTCGTAGGACTCGTCGATCACCGTCTTGAGGTTGTCCCGAGGTATCGCCAGCAGGCCGGTGCGGACCGAGTCCAGCACGGCGTTGATGTCCTGGGGGACCGAGGTGTCCTGCAGTGCGATGACGTCGCCGTCCTTCAGTGGCGGCGAGGTCTCGTTTCGCGGGAGGAGTTCGACGTACTGCTCGCCGATGGCCGACTGGCTGTGCACCTCGGCCTTCAGATCGCTGGGAATGTTGATTCCCGACTTCAGGGACAGTTCGGCGATGACACCGGATTCGGTCAGTCGTACGGCACGCACCCGACCGATCTTCGAGCCGCGGTAGGTCACGTTGGCGGTCTCGTAGAGGCCGCCGGTTCGGGGCAATTCCATCGCCACCGCATAGTGGCCGATCCCGAACAGCACCGTCGGCAGTTTCATATAGCGCACACCCATCACGGTCACTGCGATCAGCGCGATCACCGTGAAGACGATCAACTGGATCCGCGCCTGGCGGCTAAGCAGCATCTCAGGGCCCCTGATCCCAGCGATAGGGGGCCGTGAGCGGATTGGCCGGGGCCGACGCCCTGCCGTCCAGGCACGGGCTCGGGAACTGCCCGATGGTGCGGCCCCACTGCAATTCGAGTTGGGTCAGATTGCACTCCCAGCGGGTTCCGGTGAACAGGCCGGCGTCGAGTCGACTCAGCGTCAGGTCGATGACCGCGGTGAGGTTGGCGGAGTCCCCCCGCTGCCACTTGTCGATGTTGGCGTTGGGGAACGGGTAGGTGGGCAGCACCCCGAGGGAGCGGGTCAGGGCAGGCCCGGCGTTGGCAAGTGACTCGAGCACCGGTCCGGCCTGCTGCAACTCCTTGATCAGGTTTTCCTTGCTCCGAGTGACCGTGTCGGTGGTAAGCGCAGAAAACTTCCCGAGTTGGTCGGCCGCCTCAATGAGGTTGGTCTGCCGGCCGTTGAGCGCGGCGAGGGCTTCAGGAATCGTCTCGATTGCGCGGTCGAGTACAGGTTGCTGTGCCGCGAACTGACCGACCAGGTTGTTCAGGCTTTCTGCGGCGGCGATGATGTCGCCGCTCTGTTCATCGAGGTTGGTCGCGAATTTCTCGGACTGCTCGATCAGGCTGCGCAGATCCTGCTCGCGGCCGCGGAAGGCGGTACTCAACGCTTGGGTGATGTCACCGGCTTGGCCGACGCCGCCACCGTTGAGCACCAGTGACAGCGCTGCCAGGGTTTGTTCGGGCGTCGGTGACGCGGCACTGCGGGACAATGGGATGACTGCGCCGCTTCCCAACCTGCCCTCGGGCGGCTGGTCGGTGGGGGCCGCCAGTTCGATGTGCAGGGAGCCGAAGATGGTCGTCAGACCGACCTTGGCCGTGGCGTTGGCGGGCAAGTCGACGTCACCGTTGAGTTGCATGGTCACCAGCGCGTGGGTGCCTTCCAACTCGATCCTCGCCACGTGTCCTACCGTGACGTCGCCGACCCGGACCCGCGAGTTCGGTTGGATGTTGCTGACATCGGGCATCTGGGCGCGGACTTCGAAGGCGCCCGGTCCGTTGCCTTCGGTGCCCGGTAGTGGCAGGGAGTTGAGGCCCTGCCATCCGCACCCGGACGCCGCGGCCACGACGACCGCCGACGCAGTCGCGGTTGCCGCCCGCATCCACCAGCCGCGTCTCATGACCCACCCCCCGCCGGGGCCATCAACCCGTGCAGACCTCGTGCCGGATCGGCTGCGGTCGGTGGGGCCGCCTCGGCCGGTAGGGGTCCGGGTCCTGTGGTCGCATCCGGGTTGGGCTGAGGTGGAACGAAATCCGGCCGCATCCAGTCCTCGCTATAGGTGACTTCATTGGGCCGCGCCTGGGCTCCGACGAACAGGTTCTCGCCCAGTGGCGGGAAGTTGTACTGACGGTTCTTCACGATCGGCGCCAAATACTGGACGCAGAGTTTGGCGGCCTGTTCGGCTCCCATCCGCGACGCCGCCTCGATCGCCCCGCACAGGAACGAGATCGGATTGGCGAAGTTGTTGACCTGCAGCGCCCCGGTCAGCGACCCGTTGGCCGGCTCGTAGATGTTGTTGAAGTTCGC
Source organism: Mycobacterium sp. (assembly GCA_036782595.1). Taxonomy (GTDB): domain Bacteria; phylum Actinomycetota; class Actinomycetes; order Mycobacteriales; family Mycobacteriaceae; genus Mycobacterium. Next base: position 14,090 of record DAIPYT010000025.1, read on the forward strand.
AGCAACGTTCGGGAGAATGTGAAACGTCTGTTTGATGTCGTCGAGGCTGGCCGCGACTGCGTCGCTGATCGACTGAAGTTGTTGTGTCGCTTCACCGATCGGTTCGCGGTTCTCGGCGACGAAACTCCGAACGTCACCGATCACCCCGTTGAGGTCCTGAACCGCCCGACTCACCTTGTCGGGGTCGTCGGCCAGCAGGGCCGACACCTCGGCGAGGTTGGTGTTGAGTTGGGCGAGCAGGTCGCTGGAGTCGCGCAACCCCGACACCAGGGTTGACAGGTTCCGCAGCGTGCCGAAGACGTCGGCTCTGCGATCGCTGAGTAGCGACACTGTCGTGGACAGCTTGACGATGGTGTCGCGGATGTCGGCACCTTGGCCGGCGAGGTTTCCCGCCGCCGAGTTGATCAGCGCACCCAGTGAGCTCACGCCGCCGGGCCGGGTGGGCTGCAGCATGGCGGTCAATCGTTCGAGTTGCGCGCGGACGTCGTCCCATTCGACCGGCACAGCGGTACGGTCCTGTCCGATGACGGCACCGCTGGGCATGGTCGGGCCTTCGGTGTACGGCGGGGTGAGCTGGATGGCGCGGCCGGTCACCAGCTGGGGTGCCAGGATGACCGCCTTGGCGTCGGCGGGCACGTTGTGCTTGCGGTGGAACCAGAAGGTGATCTTGGTGCGCAACGGTTCGGGCTGGATTTTGACCACCTCGCCGACACGGACCCCGCGAATGCGGACGTCGTCGCCGACGAAAAGTCCGGTGCTGTTGTCGAAGTGGCCGACGACGGTGATCCGCTCGGAGCGGTCGGCGAGTCGGATCACGGCGATCAGTCCGCCCACGAGGACCACTGCGAGAACCCCGGCGAGCAGGATCCGCGCCTTGCCCACCGCTGCCGTCATGGGCGCTCTCCGGCTGATCCGGGCTCGAGGGGGGCTGGGACGAGTACCGGTGACGGTGAGGGCAACGGCGTTGATGCCTGGCCCGGGGACGCAATCGGGGGCCCCGGCGGTGGGCCCCCCGGCACCGGCGCCGGGGGTTCTGGCCGGTAGGGATAGCGGCCCGGATATTGCGCCGGCAGGTGCGGGTCGGAGTTGCCGGTGATCGCCTCCGGCAGAGTCAGCCGCGGGTCGCCTCCTTGGCCGGTACGGGGATAGGGAACGGGAAGCGGCGGTGTTGCGGGCTGCCCGGTCTGCGGATCGGCCAGTTGGGAGGGCAGCAGTGTTGCCGGATCCAGGCCAAGGTCGGAGAAGGCCGCGTCGACGAAGGGCTGGACGAACTGGCCGGGCAGCAGGTTGACCACGTAGGCCTTGAAGAAGGGGCCCGAGGCCACTGTCTCGCCCATCGCCATCGCGTAGTTGTTGAGGCCCTTGATGGCCTGCTGGATCTGCTCCTTGCGGGAGTCGACAACGGCCAGAACGTCATTGAGCTTGTCCAGCGTCGGCTTGAGTTGCTCGCGGTTGGCGGAAATGAACTGCTTCAACTGCCCCGACACCGCCGAGATATTTCCGGTGATCTCATCGAGCGCTGCGCTCTGGTTTCGCAGCGCCGCCAGGAGCGCATTGGTGTCGCGAACCAGACCGACGATGCGGTCGGTGCGGGCGGCCAGGACACCGGTGGCCTTGGCGGCATTGTCGAGCAGAGTGCGCAACTGGGCGTCGCGGGTGTTGAGCGTGTCGGCGAACCGCGCGAATCCCTTTACTGCGCTGCGCAACTGGGGCGGTGTGTCGGCGAAGGTCTGCGCGAGTGCGGCCAGGGAGTCGGAGAGTTGGCCGGTGTTCACTCCGCTGATCGTTGTGGCCAAGTCCCCCAGAGCATCCGGGAGTTGGTAGGGCGACTGTGTTCGATCCATCGGGATCGCGCCAGTCAACTGCCCCTCACCGGCTGGCATCACATCGAGTTCCTTGGTGCCCAGTAGCCCCTTGGTTCGGATCGCCGCCCGCGTGCTTTGACCCAGGTTGATATTCCTCGGCACGGTGAAGGAGACCAGCACGCCGGTGTCGTCGAGGTCGATACTCGTCACCTTTCCCACCGGGTAACCCGACACCTGGACCAGGGCGCCGTCGAACAGGCCACCCGCATCGGCGAAGTAGGCGGTGTGCGTCACCTTGCTGTTGACGAACGGCAGCTTCTGGTTTCCCAACGCCGCAGCCACCAGACCCAGGGTCAGCAGAATCCCGACAGCGCCGAGGACCAGCGGATTACGCTCGGAGAAACTCTTTTTCATTCTCATTTGGGCGCGCACCGCCCGGAACTCTGCCCGGCCACCTTGACGAAGACGGGTTGGCCACCTTTGCCGTTGAGCTTGAGCACGATGTCGCAAAAGTAGAAGCTGAAGTAGTCGCCGTAGATTCCTTGCCGGCCCAGCATCTGGTACTTCTCCGGCAGAGTCTGCAGAAGATTGTCGAGATAGTCCCGGTCGGCCAGCACGACGTCGCTGACCCGTCCCGCTTCGGCGATGGCCTTTGCGGCCGGTTCCCGGGCCGCGCTCAGCAGATCGGCAACGGTTCCGGTTGCCGCGTTGGTGTAGGCCACCGCGTTGGTAATGTCGGTTCGGCGTTCAGCCAACCCGCGGACCAGGTCCGACAGCGAGGTCACGGCCTTGTCGAGTTGGTCGCTCTGCCCGCCGAGCGTGCCCAACAGCACATTGAGATTGTCGACGACTTGCCCGATCAGCAGATCCCGGTCGGCCAGGGTGTTGCTCACCGCGGCTGCCCGGCTTAGAAACGAGGCGATCGTGGGGCCCTCGCCCTGGAACGCCTCGAGCAACTGGCCGCTGAGATCGTTGACCTGCTCAGGCTCCAGCGCCCGGAATAGCGGGCGGAAACCTCCAGTGACGGAGTCCAAATCGAGCGCCGGACGGGTGCGGGCCAGCGGGATGGTTTGTCCCGGCTCGAGCACCCGGGTGCTCCCGGGTCCGTCCACCAAAGCCAGAAAGCGACCGCCGATCAGGTCGTCATAGCGCACCTCGGCGCGGGTTCCCTCGGTGAGGACCGCCGCCGGGTCGGCGCTGAACTCGACCCGGACCGTCGCGTCGTCGTTGACGGCGATGAGCTTGACCTTGCCGACCTCCACGCCGGCGACCCGCACCATGTTGCCTTTCCTGAGACCGGACACATCGCTGAACTCGGCGTTGTAGGTCTTGGTATCCCGGGTGAACCGGGCCTGTCCGAACACGATCATGGTGGCGGCCAGGGCAAGGGCACAGACCGTCAGGAAGATTCCCAGTCGCACAGCGGTGCCGCGCAGATTGCGGTTCACGGCGGCGTCCCCTGACCGTCTGACTGCGGCGCCGGCGGCACACCGGGCCACAGGGGTTGGCCCCCCGGTCCATAGAGTTTGGCGCCGTAGGGAGGTGCGCCCGGATAGGGCACAGGTCCGATGGCCGGACCCGGCAGGCATTGCCGAATGCTCGGCTCTTGCGGGATCCCCCGGGTGACCGGGAAGTAGTTCGCCCAACAGGGATGCCCGATGCCGGGGTTGGGCCGGATGTCGAGTCCGGTCCCCCATCCGGTGTTGGTGATCAGTTGGCGGACCGGGAAATTCTTGGTGGCGTCCGGCAGCGAACCGCACCCGGGCTTGCCGCCCGGTCCGCCCTTCGCGGCGATGATCGGCAGATTGTCGGGGAAGGAGTAGGGATCGTTGCCCGGCAGCAGAGCCACGTCCACCACGAACGACCTGCCGTCACCGCCGAAGACTGAATCGGAATTGTCCACGATCCATTGGGCGCCCTGCAGCATGCAGGTGTAGGACGGGCTGTAGGTCTGCAGCAAGTTCGTCGTCGGCTCGAGAGTGTTGATCGCCTCGACCAGATTGTCCTTACTCGATCCCAGTAGGGCGGTCCCGTCCCGGGACATTCCAATCGTGTTGAGCAGCAGGCTGTCCAATTCCTCCTGCTGGCTCACCAGCGTGGTGCTGGTGGTCGTAGCCGAGTCGAGGATGGTCAGGATGTCCTGTGCGGCAGCGCCGTAGGTGTCGCTGAAACCCTTGAGCGAACGGATGTCGTCGCGGAAGATGTCGTTGCGCGAATTAAGCGCAGTCAGAACGTCGTTCAACGCGGTGGTCGCTTCGCCGATCTGCTCCCCGCGGCCGCGCACCGCCTCGGCGACCGCCGTCAATACGGCGTTGAGCTTCATCGGGTCAACCATGTCCAGCAGATCGACGACGTTCTCGAAGACGGTGTTGACCTCAGTGGTCACATTGGCGGCCTGCAACACCGCGCCGGCCGACAGGCGTTGAGGTTGGGGGTCCTCCGGATAGACCAGGTCGACGAACTTGGCGCCGAAGACCGTGGTGACGTTGATCCGGGCCCCCACATTGGCGGGGATGAAGCGGACCTGTTCGGTGTCGATGTCCAACTGCATGCGGGCATCGCCCTGGCCGCCTTCGATCGCGCGGACCCGGCCCACATCGACGCCGCGCAACTTGACCTTGGCGCCGGTCTCCAGCACCAACCCCGAGCGCTCGGAGGTCAGCGTCACCGGCACCGCCGAACGGAACGTTCCGAGAAATGCGGTCGCGGTGGCGAAGACTAATGCCGCAACGAGTCCGATGAGGAACAGCGGCCACCACTTGGTCGGTATGCGGTGATCGACGCGGTGGGATTCCATGCAGCTGTCCGGGCGAGCTATCCGGCGAGGCGGAAATTGCCGGACTGACCGTAGACGGCCAGTGTGACGGCCATCAGGACGAAGGCCCCGACCACCATGGACGCGCGCACCGCGCGGCCGACAGCCTCTCCCACACCTGCGGGGCCGCCGGATGCGGTGTACCCGTAGTAAGTGGAGACCAGCATGACCACGACGATCATCACAATGGTCTGGAAGAACGACCATGCCACGTCCGTGGTGTTCAGGAATGTGTCGAAATAGTGGTCGTAGACCCCCGCGGCCTGGCCGTAGATCAAGGTGGTTCCCACCCGGGCGGCGGCGAATCCCATGATCAGTGCGACGGCGTAGAGAGGGATGACCACGATTGTCCCGGCGAGTACGCGGGTTGCCGCCAGGTACGTCACGCTGCGGATGCCGATGACTTCCAGGGCGTCGATTTCCTCGTTGATCCGCATCGCACCGATCTGTGCGGTTGCGCCCGCACCCACGGTGGCGGTGAGTGTGACCTGGGCGGTCCCGGGGACGATGAGCCGCGGAATGAAGAAGGCTGCGGCGAAGCCGGTAAGCGCCTCCACGCCGATTGACTGGAACTGGGTATATCCCTGGGCGGCGACCACCGCGCCGGTGCTTGTCGTCATGAATCCGACGATCACGATCGTCCCGCCGATCGTGGCCAGAGCCCCGCTGCCCAAACCCATTTGAGCAATCAGTCGCAGTACCTCACTGCGGTAGTGAATCGCAGCATCCGGAATCGCCGCCAGAGTCAGGAAATAGAAGCGGGTCTGTTCGCCGATCCGCAGCCACTCGGTGACAAGCTTGCTCTTCATTCGGGACAGGCGCCCGAATTGCCGTGTGTGAACCGAGGCCGTCGTCTCCGTCATCGTCGCCTCACTTGAGGGTGAACTGAACGCCGACGGCGGTGACGATGATGTTGATGGTGAACAAGACCATGAACGAGAAAACCACGGTCTCGTTGACCGCATTTCCGACGCCGGCCGGCCCACCCCCCACCGATATTCCCTTGTAGCAGGCGATCAATCCGGCGGCCAGGCCGAACAGGAATGCCTTGACCAGCGATACGATCACGTCCCCCAATCCGGTGACGACGGTCATCCCCGCCACGAACACCCCGGGTGAGACATGCAGGGCATGTACGCAAAACAGGAACGAGGCGACCATGCCGACCATGACGACCAGACCCATCAGCGCCACCGACACGGTGGCTGCCGCCAACACGCGCGGGATTACCAGCGATTGAATCGGGTCGATCCCCATCACTCGTTGGGCGTCGAGTTCCTCCCGGATCGTACGGGCGCCCAGATCCGCGCACATCGCAGTGGCACTCGCGCCGGCGGTCACCAGGACGGTGACCAGCGGACCGATCTGGTTGACGTTGAAAAACGCCGCCCCGGCTCCGGAGAAGTCGGCCGCACCGAATTCGGTGAGCAGGATGTTGAAGATGAAGGTGTTGATCAATGAGTAGGGAATCATCATCAGCACCGCAGGCAGAAATGAGACCCGTGCGACGAACCACGACTGCGACACGTACTCCCGCCAGGCCAACCGGGTGGTGAACAACCCGACGAAAACGTCCAGCGACATGCCGATGAAGTAGCCGACGGATCGTACTGGCCGGAACAGCGGAGCCGCGGAGGCCGGCAGGGACATCATCACGGCGGGCCACCCGGATCGAACGGCATGGTGACGACACCGCGGATGAAGTTCGTCCGGACCAGTGTCGGTTCGCCGGTGCTGAAGTTCGGCATCTGCGAATGCAGTTCTCGGAACAGCGCCTTGAGCATGGTGCGGGCGAGTTGGGCGCCCAGGCAGAAGTGGATCCCGCCGCCACCGAAGGCCATGTGCGGGTTCTTGTCCCGCGCCAGGATGAACTCGTTCGGGCGATCGAACACCGTCTCGTCGCGGTTGCCGGACGAGTACATCATCACGACCTTGTCGCCGGGCAGGATCGTCTGACCGCCTAACTCGTACTCGCGGACACAGGTGCGGCGGAAGTTCTGCACCACCGAGCCCCAGCGCAGGAACTCCTCGACCGATTTGGCGATCCGGCCGTCGAAGTCCTCCCACAGCCAGGCCCGCTGGTCGGGAAAGTCGTTGAGCGCCTTGGCCGCGAAGCTTGAGGTGTGCCGGGTGGTGTCGGTCGCGGCAACTGCGAATAGCACCATTGTGGCGCCGATCTCGAACTCGGTGAGTTGTTCGCCATCGACTTCGGCGTGCACCAGGCTGCTGAGCAGGTCCTCGGTCGGGTTCGCCCGGCGCTGCGCGATGAGTTCCTCGGTCATGTCGTGGATCGCCAGGGCCGCCTCGACCTGAACCTCGGCCGGGTCGCGACCGGCCAGCAGTTCCGGATCGGCCCACGCCTGGGTCTCGTCGGCGGCATGGGAGTAGGCGGCGCGAAGTTCCGCGGGAACGCCGAACATGTCGCCGAACATCTCCACCGGCAGGTGCTTGGAGATGTCGGTGACGAAGTCGATGTCGGCACCGTCGGCGGCCTTCTCGACAGCGGCGGTGACGATCCGCTCGGCCCGCAGCGCGATGTCGTGCTCGATCCGGGCGATCTGGCGCGCGGTGAAAGCCGAACTCACCAGCCGCCGGACCTTCTGGTGCTGAGGATTGTCCATCGCCAGGAACGACATCGCCATCTGCAGGAACACCGGTGGGAGGGTGTCGAACATGACCCCATAGCGGGAGACGAACACATCGGAGTTCTGACTCACCTCGACGATGTCCCTGTGCCGTACCGCCGCCCAGAAGCCGACGTCATCGGGGTCGGGCATGACCGCGGTCTCGATCGGGGGTTGCCAGCTGATCGGCCGGTCGCGCCGCAGTTCGGCGAAGACCGGTTCCCGCTCGGGCAGATCGAGGTCCCAGAAGGCGTCGCCGGAGACGTTGAGCGGGTCGAAGCCGCGACTGGCTGCGACGTCGTTGGTGGGTGCCAGGTCGACGTCGCTGTCATCGTCGAAGGAGAGGTCGGCATCTTCGAATGTCGTCATTGATGGTTCCTTAGTCGTCGGCGTGGCTTAGGAGGATGTCGTAGGGCTTGGCCGCACGGCCACCGGAGAGGTCCAGGTGCACCGTCTTCACCTCGGTGTAGGCGTCGAGAGCGTCAGGCCCCAGTTCACGGCCCACACCACTCTGCTTGTATCCCCCGAAGGGCACCTGGCAGTTGATCTGGTGGGCGTCGTTGATCCAGACGCTGCCGGCCTGGATCCGTCCTGCCATGTCCAGAGCGCGGGAGTTGTCGGAAGTCCAGATACTGGCCGCCAGTCCGTATTCGCTGTCGTTGGCGATCGCGACGGCTTCGTCGTCGTCGCGGTAGGGGATGACCACCAGCACCGGTCCGAAGACCTCTTCCCGGGCGATGGCCATGTCATTGCGCACCCCGGTCAGAATCGTCGGTTCCACCCAGAACCCCGGGCCGGGCAGCGCATTTCCACCCAGCGCCACCGTGGCACCGTCGGCGACGGCCCCCCGGATGTAGTCGGCGATCCGGGCCTGCTGATTGGCGTCGATCACCGGGCCCATGTCGGTGTCCCAGTCCCGAGTCGGCCCGAGTTGGATGGTCGAGGCGCGGTGCACCAGACGGTCGACGAACTCATCGTGCAGTTCAGCGGGAACCAGGGCCCGCGTGCCGGATTCGCACACCTGGCCCGAGTAGACGAAGCATCCATAGAGAACTCCGTCGGCGGCCATGTCGAGGTCGGCGTCGTCGAGCACGACCGAAGGGCCCTTGCCGCCGAGTTCGAGCGTGACCTGCTTGACGGTGCCCGAAGCCAGCCGCATGATCTCCCTGCCGACCGCCGTCGAACCGGTGAATGCGACCTTGCCGACGTCGGGGTGGCTGGCCAACCGCGCCCCGGCGTCGGTTCCGTCACCCGGAACGACATTGAGCACACCGGGGGGAAGGCCGTTGCGTTCGGCGATGCGGGCGAACTCCAAGATGGACAGTGGGGTGTGCTCGTCGGGTTTGACCACGACGCTGTTGCCTGCGGCCAGTGCGGGGCCGACCTTCCACAGGGTCAGCAGTAGCGGGAAGTTCCACGGGGCGATGGCGCCGACGACCCCGATCGGTTCGCGGTGCACGACACTCTGGCTCAGCGCCGGGAAGGTCGTGATGGGCGCCGGGCGCTGCCAGGCGTAGGTCTCGGCCAGGTCGGCGAAATAGCTGAAATGCGCCAGTGCGTAACCGATGTGGAACCCGGTCGCCTGCCGGACAGTGGCGCCGTTGGCCGCCATCTCCAGTTCGACGAGGTCGTCGGCGACGTCATTGGCCGCCGCCGCGATGCGGCGCATCACGGCCGCCCGTTCCTGCGGGGTGCGTCGCGACCAGTCGCCGGCTTCGAAGGATGCCTTCGCGGCCGCGACGGCGGCGTCTATGTGGCCGGCGTTGCCCTTGGCCACGGTGGCGACGACGGTCTCGTCGCTCGGGTCGATGATCTGAAAACACCTGGTGGAGTCAACATCCTGCCCCCCGATGAGCATCAGATGATGACGCACGTCAACACTGGTCATGTCACTTCCTCGGGTCCAGCACGACCTTGGTGGCCTGGTGGGAAGCGAACAGCTTGTAGGCCTCGCCCGCCTCGGACAGTCCCATACGGTGCGAGACGATGCTGCCCGGCCGCAGTTTGCCCGCGCCCATCAGAGCGATGACCTCGTCGATGCACTCGGTGATGTGGGCGACTCCCATTTGCAGGGTGACACCCTTGAGGTACAACTCCCCGAACGGGATGGTGATGGCGTCCTCGGTGTAAACGCCTGGGATGGTAAGGATTCCGCCGGCTCGAACCAGGGCGATCGCAGACACCAGCGCGGACTCGTGCCCGACGGCATCGACGACGACGTCAGCGCCGCGCCAGTCGGTGAGGTCCAGTACCGCGTCGGCCGGATCAGTATCGGCGGCATTGACCGCCACCGCGCCGTACTTGGCGGCTTCAGTGAGTCGGGCCGCGACTTTGTCGACCACGATGACCTGCCCCGCCCCGAGGACGGCCGCGGCCATGGCCGCGCACAAGCCGACCGGTCCCGCCCCGACGATCGCCACGGTGTCACCCGGACGCATTGCTCGGGCCACCGCTTCGTAGCCGGTGGTCATGATGTCGCCGGCGAAGAGGATGTCCTCGTCGCTAGCGGTGCTGCCGTCGGGGATCTTCCGTGCTGTGAGATCGGCATTCGGGACGACGACGTACTCGGCCTGGCCGCCGTCGAGATCCCCCAGGGCAAGGCCCAGGCCGAAAATCCTTGAGCCAGCGCAGTTCCCGGGCTGATGCCGACGGCACTGGTAGCAGGCGCCGCAACTGACGACGCAGGAACTCACCACCCGGTCACCGTCGGTGAACTGGGTTATCGCATCCCCGGCGTCGGTGACCGTTCCGATGAACTCGTGGCCCAAGATGACGTCAGGTTCCAGTTCCAGGCGCCCCTCATACGGGTGCAGGTCGGTGCCGCAGATCGCGGTCTTTTCGACTCGCAGCAGGATGTCGGTCGGACTCGAGACACCTGGTCGCCGAACCTCGGCGACCTCGACCTGGTTCGGGCCGCGTAGTACCGCGGCCCCCATCGTGTCAGCCACTCGCGGCGTCCTTCGCAGCGACCTTGTCGCGGTACATCGGGAATAGGGGCTTAGTCATCGGAACCAGTTTCAGGATCTTGTTGACCGGGCCCTTGGCTTTGACCTGTCCCTTGGCCAGTCCGAGGGCCAGGTTGTACTCCCCGCGCCAGAACTGATCGGCGGTGTCGCCGCGCATCAGCAGGGTGATATCGGGCTTGACGTCGGTCGGGCCGGGGATCACCTGGTAGTCGTCGCGGAAGACCACTGTCATTTCGCAGTCGGGGTCGTTGTAGAGCACCCGCATGACGATGTTGGCCGCTTTCAGTTTCGGCCCTGACTCGGGATGCTCACCGGCGTCGCGGAACACTCCGCCGATGTACTCGTCGAGTTCGGCGGGGTCTTGAAAGAATCCCATAGTGGTCACTCCCGGGCGCGTAATGACAGGTGGGGTCATGCAAGCACCAGGAACCGGCACTGAAGTCTCGGATCGTTCGGGAATATCCCTTACGGACTACAGATTGATCCCCGTGGGACGGCAAAAGGGATCAGGCGCGGTCGGGCTAGGCCCGGTCGGACTGGTACAGCATGGAGACGGCCTCAACCCTGTTGCCGGCCCGCAGTTTGCGCAGGATGCGCTTGACATGCTGCTTGACGGTCCCCTCGGCGATCACCAATTGGGTGGCGATCCGGCCGTTGCTCAACCCCTCGGCCATCAGTTCCAAGATCTGCGCTTCCCGACTTGTGAGCACGTCACGCACAGACCGAACCGCCTGCTTTGTCGCGCGGGCGGCCAAGGTGAAGTCGGTGGTGCCGATACTGCGTGACGGTGAGGTGGTCAAACCGTTTACCGCAACGGCGCTTTCGTGACAGTCGTTGGCCATCCTGCGCAGCGTGGAACCGACGCTGTGGAGTTGCTCGGCGAGGTGCGCTCGCGTCAGAGCTATCTGGAGGCCTTTTGCGTAGGTCGCCAGGGTTTCGCAGTCCTCGGCGTTGGGGTCGCGACCCTGGACGTAGCAGTCGCCGTGCAACAAGCCGACGACTTGGTTGCCGGACATGATCGGGGCGCCGACATACGAGCGCGAACGCGACGCGTCGGCGATCCGGCGGTGGACGTTGGCGTCCTGCTGTACGCCGGTAACGATCATCGCTTCGCGGCGACGGACGATCTCCGTCTCGTGCAGGCCCGGAACCAGAGGCTGGGGGTTTTCCCTTCCTATCCGGTTGATCTCGTCCGCCCACCCCGGATCGTCGACGACGTAAACGACTTCCGAGATCCACACCCCGTCTACGACCTGTGACAGGATCGCGCGGTCAAAACCGAGGCGGCAGGCCAGCTGCGGCCCGAGCTTCACGAGTTCGGCCACCGTCGGAGGAGCCGACTCCAGCATTCCCAGCACGTCGCCGAGAAGTCGGGGCCGGTTCGCCGTACGGACCATAGCGTCGTCGGCGAGGCTCAACCGTCGCAGCAGATCCAGTACCGCACCGGCTTGCGGGTTGTCGTCGAGGGCTTCAGCGAGCGCGGACCAAGCCACGTCGACGATTGATCTAGAATCTGCCAATCCGGGTCGCCAGGCCGGGTCATCGGTGTCGGCGATGGACCGCAGACCCTCAAGCACGGCACGCAGGCTATCGCTGTCGGACTCTCCCGACGAAGCAGCTGATGCCGGCTCGGTCCCGCGACCCATCCCGCAACGATACCGGGGCCGTACCAGTGTCAGGGGTGGATCGTGATATCCCCATTGAGTAAACGAAACGCCCCGAAGGGGTCTTCATCGGCGACGCAACGCCGCGGTTCGATAGCACTCGAACCGAGATCAGGAGCCCGTGTGCCGACGTCATCGTTATCGCTACTGTCATCCCTGGATGGACTGCCGCGGACTTCCCCGTCCCTGAGCGACGACCTCCTGCTTCCCGAGGAAACCCTGCGGGTCCGCGCGGAGGCCCGTGAGTTCGCCGAGACAGTCCTTCGACCGCGTGCCACCGAACTCAATGAGGCGACGGAGTCATGTTCGGCGTTTCCTTCCGAAATCCATCAGGCCATCGCTCGAGCCGGCCTGTACGCGGTTCCGTTTGGATCAGACATCGGGGGGCGAGGTTTGAAATTCCCGATGCTGGCGGCGGCCACAGTGGCCGAGGAGTTGGCGTACTTCACTCCGGGGGTGGCGTCGGCACTCTATGACGGTCAGGCGCTCCTGGTGGGCCGAACTCTCGACGGAGCACCGCCGCATCTTCGCGCAGAGTTTCTCCCCAGACTTATTCGCGGTGAGATCGTCGCATCGTTCGCAACCAGCGAGCCAGAGGCAAGCACCGATCTATCCGCACATTCAATGCGGACACATGCCATCGCGGTCGAAGGCGGCTACCGACTGACCGGGCGTAAGCGCTGGATCACCAACTCCTGCGTCGCCGACATCATGACCGTCCTGTGTGTCATCGACGACGGCCAAGCCATGCTGCTAGTGGATATGCACTCTGACGGGGTCACAGTCAGCGACCCTGATCTCAAAATGGGCAACCGGATGCAACTGACATCCGATGTCGAGTTCTCCGGTGTTTTCGTGCCCGACAGTCACGTCATCGCGGCACCGGGCAGAGGACTCTCCGCCGCTCTGGCGAGCCTGTCGATGGGACGCATCGGCGTCGCTGCCATGGGAGTGGGTATGGCGCAATGCGCCTTCGACCACGCTGTGCGGCATATGCGTCAGCGAAGCGCTTTCGGGTCCAAACTCGGCGGCTTCCAGCACTGGCAATTCAGGTTCGCCGAGCACGCGATCGCTCTGGAGTCGGCGCGTTCCTTATACCAGAAGGCGGCGAGGAAGTTTGACGTCGCGGGTCGTTCCGAACCCGAGGCGGCGATGGCCAAGGTGACCGGGAGTCGGGTCGCCGTCGATGTTGCCCGCGATGCCATTCAGGTTCATGGAGGGTATGGGTTCGTCCGCCGCCTGACAGCTGACGGGATGGCGAATCACCTCGAATCCATCTGGCGCGACAGCAAGGTCGGTGAGATCTACGAGGGCGCCAACGAGGTTCAGTTGTGGAGTATCGCCCGGGTCGCTCTGGGCCGGGATGTGACCGGCTGAGTCGTATGTCCGCAAGGCTTCGAGCGGTCAGGCCGGTGTTAGTCGCTGCGCTCTTGGGTGTGCTGACGGTATCGCCAAATGCCCGCGCCGACTCGGTCGCCTATTTGGTCAATGTGACCATGCGGCCGGGCTACAACTTCCCGACCGCGGACGCTGCCCTGGCGTATGGCTACGGAATCTGCGACCGGGTCGGCGACGGCGCTTCCTATTCCAGCGGCATCGCAACGATCAAGGCGGACTTTGGGACCGACGACGACTATCAGGCGGCCTACCTGATCAACCAGGCGGTCAACGAACTGTGCCCGGCCCTGATCTGGCAGTTGCGCCAATCCGCTGTGCACTACACGCCCGGCCAAATCCCATGAGGTCCGGCAGCATGATGAATCGCACCGGCGCATTTGCGCTCACGGTGTTGTCGGCGGTCTTGCTCATGAACGCCGCACCCGCGGCCGCCGACAACTCCCGGCTCAACAACGGTGTGGTGGCGAACGTGTACACCATTCAGCACCAGGCCGGGTGCACGACCGATATCAAACAGAACCTCACCCTGGGCCTGGCCGCTCAGCGGCAGGCCAGAGACATGATCAACAACCGCGCCTTGGACGGCGACCCGGGATCGGACGGCTCCACACCCCAAAGTCGTGCTGAGGCAGCGGGATTCCGTGGAGTGGTCAGTCAGACGGTGGCGATCAATCCGGCCTTGGCGATCAACAACGTCGACGTCATCAACCGGTGGTACCACGACCCCCGCGCCTTCGCGATCATGTCGGACTGCCGGAACTCCGCGATCGGCGTGTGGTCGGAGAATAGTTTGGACCGCTCGGTTGTGGTGGCCGTCTACGGCCAGCCGGTGTGACAGGGGCGAGCGTTCTGCTCCGGCGAATTACGCGCGGCCGAGACCCTTGGAGACACCGGTCCGTCAACTCGAATCCGCCACTTTCCCGATACAAACGTCCGTGGATTCGCAGGGATCGGTCTACAACGGGATGTCCTCTAGGGAACGAATTGCCTGGTAGAGCTATATCCACTCAGACTCGCATAGACGCTGATACACCGTCGTTTATGTCAGAAGGTTAGGGGTTCGAATC
>DAIPYT010000026.1:0-28141 GCA_036782595.1 Mycobacterium sp.
GCCGATGATACTACCCAAAAGGGTGGAAAAGTAGGACACCGCCGAACACAAATTAGGAACGCCCCCCGAGAAATCGGGGGGCGTTCCCCCTTTTAAGGGTCTTCTCTATTTGTAAAAGCGAAATTCAACGCCGGTGATTGCGAATAGTTCGTCAATATTCGTTGGGTCTTGTCGTCGGCCCGATCGGGGCGGTGCGGGGCTGTATCCTCTAAACCCTATGGTCGATAAAGAAAAAGGCGACGCCGGCGGCCGGCCAATACGCGGTCCGAGTGGTCCTGCCCGAGGTGGCCGGCGTCAACAGAATTCGGCGGCGCCCCGCCGCTCAGGGCCCGGCCGCGCCCGCACCTTCCAGCCCCGGAACCTGACGCCGGAGGAGGAGTCGCAGCGGCAGGGCCCACCCATTCCGCCGACCATCGAGGCCAAGCAACTCGCCCCGGAGATCAGGGCGGAATTGTTCACCCTGGACAAGACCACGGCCGACACCGTCGCTCGGCATCTTGTCGCTGCCGGCGAACTGCTCGACGAGGACCCGGAGACTGCGCTGGCGCACGCCCAGGCCGCACGCACCCGTTCCGGGCGTATCGCGGCGATCCGCGAAGCCGTCGGCATTGCGGCGTACCACTGCGGCGACTGGGCGCAGGCCCTCTCGGAATTCCGGGCCGCGCGTCGGATGGGTTCCAAGTCGCAGCTGCTTCCGCTGATCGCGGATTGCGAACGAGGTGTCGGTAGGCCCGAGAAGGCGATCGAATTGGCCCGCAGCGAGGAGGCCGCCCAGCTCACCGGGGACGACGCCGACGAGATGCGTATCGTCGCCGCCGGCGCCCGCGCGGATTTGGGGCACCTCGAACAAGCGATAGCGTTGCTGAGTTCGCCGCCGCTGGATCCGACCCGTACCGGCGGTACTGCGGCGCGACTGTTCTACGCATACGCCGAAACTCTTCTGGCGCTGGGCCGAACCGGCGAGGCACTGCAGTGGTTCATGCACTCGGCGGCCGCCGATATCGACGGTGTCACCGATGCCGAAGACCGAATCGACGAACTCGCCTGATATGACAAGCCTTGCGCGCCAGCATGATTGCCTGCTGTTGGATCTCGACGGCACGCTGTTCCGCGGGCATGCGCCCACAACCGGTGCGGTGCAGACACTCGAAGCTGTCGACAGCCGAGCGCTGTTCGTCACCAACAATGCCACCCGGTCAGTCGCAGAGGTGGCCTGCCACCTCGGCGAACTCGGCTTCGCCGCCACTGTGCAGGACGTGGTGACCAGCGCTCAGAGCGCGGCCAGACTCCTGCGCCAGCGGATCCCAGCCGGCTCGAAGGTCCTCGTCGTCGGGACCGACGCGCTGGCCGGGGAAGTCGCCGAGGTGGGACTGCAACCGGTGCGCCTGTTCACCGATGAACCGGTCGCCGTGGTGCAAGGCCTGTCGATGAGTATCGGCTGGCCCGAACTTGCCGAGGCGGCACTGGCCATCCGGGCCGGTGCGCTCTGGGTGACTTCCAACCTCGACCCGACCCTGCCCACCGAACGGGGGTTGTTGCCGGGCAACGGATCCCTGGTCGCAGCCCTTCGCGCCGCGACCGACCACGAGCCACTGGTGGCGGGTAAGCCAGCGCCGGGACTCATGCACGACGCGCTGGCCCGCGGGGACTTTCGTACCCCACTGGTGGTCGGCGACCGTCTTGACACTGATATCGAAGGCGCCAACGCCGCGGATCTGCCCAGCCTGATGGTGCTCACCGGTGTCAGTACGGCCCACGACGCCGTACATGCCCGGGCTGACCAGAGGCCGACCTACATCGGCGAGGACCTTCGCTGCCTGCTCGAGGATTCCGACATGCTGGCGGTCACTGCCCACCCGGCCTGGAAGACCGAAGTGGGGTCGGGCGCCGTCACCGTCACCGCGACCGGTCGGGATCGCGGCGACGACGGATTGTCGATCGTGCGGGCCACCGCCCGCGCGGTGTGGGACGCCGACACCGACCTGCAGGTGCGGGGCGGCGACGACACCGCACGGGCCGCACTGCAACGCTGGGCGCTGTTGTCCGAGCCGGATGGTCGCAGCGCTCCGACCCCGATCCGCTAGCGTGAACGCCGATATGAACACCGATCCCCACGCTATCCGAGACCAGGTCGACGCCGTGCTGGCCGATCTGCCCCGTCTCGACCAGGAAGGCCTGGACACCGGCGAGAACGGGCAGGCAGCCGATATCGACGCCGTAGGCCGTCGACTCGAGGAAGCGCATCAGATTCTGGTCAACGCACTGGAATCGGTCGAGAAGGGCTGAACAGCCCATGACGCGGCGCGCCCGGGTTGATGCCGAACTGGTTCGCCGGGGACTGGCACGGTCACGGCAGCAGGCCGCCGAACTGATTGGCGCCGGCCGGGTCACCGTGGACGGTATGCCCGCCGCCAAGCCCGCGACCGCCGTCGCCGTCACCGCCCGGATCGCCGTCGAGGGCCCGGCCGAACGCACCTGGGTCTCGCGCGGAGCCCACAAACTCATCGGCGCTCTGGACGCCTTCGGCATCGATGTCCGGGGCCGCCGTGCCCTGGACGCCGGTGCCTCGACCGGTGGCTTCACCGAGGTGCTGCTCGATCGTGGCGCGGCAGAGGTGGTCGCCGTCGACGTCGGATACGGTCAGCTGGCCTGGTCGCTGCGCTCCGACCCGCGGGTGCACGTCATCGAGCGCACCAACGTCAGGGATCTCACCGCCGTGGCGATCGGCGGACCGGTTGATCTGGTGGTCGCCGACCTGTCCTTCATCTCGCTTTCCACGGTGCTGCCCGCACTGACCGCATGCGCCGGCCCGCACGCCGATATCGTTCCGATGGTGAAGCCGCAATTCGAGGTCGGCCGAAGCCAGGTCGGCGCCGGCGGGGTTGTCAGCGACCCCGGGTTACGTGCCGGCGCGGTCCTGACCGTCGCCGGCCGGGCCGCGGACCTCGGCTGGCAGACCGTCTCGGCAACGGCCAGCCCACTGCCCGGGCCGTCCGGAAACGTCGAGTACTTCCTGTGGCTGCGCGCCCAGACCGCGGACGGGCTGACCGGTGAGCAACTCGAGGCGGCGGTACGCCAGGCCGTAGCGGAGGGGCCACAATGATGAATGACTCCACCAGGACGATCCTGCTGGTCGTGCATCCGGGCCGCGGCGGGGCCACGGATACCGCGCGACGAGTGGGCAAAGCATTGGGAGAGAGTGGTATTCGGTTGCGTCTGCTGGCCTCGGAATCGGTCGACCGGGGTCACCTGCATCTGGACCCTGAAGAGCTGCGGGCCACCGGTGCCGCCATCGAAGTCGTCGACGGTGACGAACACGCCGCGGACGGCTGCGAACTGGTCCTGGTCCTAGGCGGTGACGGCACCTTCCTGCGCGCCGCCGAACTGGCCCGCAACGCAGAAATCCCGGTGCTGGGAGTTAATCTCGGCCGCATCGGCTTCCTGGCCGAGGCCGAGGCCGAGGCCATCGACCTCATCCTCGAGCATGTCATCGCCCATGATTACAGCATCGAGCATCGGATGACCTTGGACGTCGTGGTGACCCGCGACGATCGGGTGCTCTCGCGTGGCTGGGCGCTCAACGAGGCCAGCCTGGAGAAGGGCGCACATCAGGGAGTGCTCGGGGTCGTGGTGTCCATCGACGGCCGGCCGGTGTCGGCGTTCGGCTGCGACGGTGTTCTGGTCTCCAGCCCGACCGGGTCCACCGCATACGCGTTTTCCTCCGGTGGGCCGGTCGTCTGGCCGGATCTGGAAGCCATCATCGTGGTGCCCAATAACGCCCATGCCTTGTTCGCCCGCCCCATGGTCACCAATCCCAACGCGGTGATCACCGTTGACGTCGACCCGGACAACCCCGACGCGCTGGTGGTCTGCGACGGACGGCGGGAGTCGCCGGTGCCTGCCGGGGCGCGTCTGACGGTGACCAAATGCAAGACGCCGCTGAAGTGGGTTCGCCTCGACAGCGCACCGTTCACCGATCGGCTGGTGCGCAAGTTCCGACTGCCCGTTACCAGTTGGCGCGAGCAGTAGATGCTCTCCGAGATCCGGATCGAGTCGCTGGGGGCGATCAGTTCGGCCACCGCCGAGTTCGACCGCGGACTGACCGTGCTGACCGGAGAGACCGGCACCGGCAAGACCATGGTGGTCACCGGACTGCATCTGCTCGGGGGAGCCCGCGCCGATGCCACCAGGGTGCGTTCGGGGGCCGACCGCGCGGTTGTCGAAGGACGGTTCAGTACCGAGGATCTTGACCCCGGGACCGCCGCGCAGGTCGAGGAGATCCTGGAATCCTCCGGCGCGGACCGCGATGATGACGGCAGCATCATCGCGCTGCGCTCAGTGAATAAGGACGGTCCGTCACGCGCATACCTCGGCGGTCGCAGCGTCCCAGCCAAGACGCTCACCGGTTTCACCACCGGGCTGCTCACCCTGCACGGGCAGAACGACCAGTTGCGGCTGATGCGTCCCGACGAGCAACGAGCCGCACTCGACCGTCACGCCGGCTCGGCAGCCGCGGTGGAGCGCTACCGCAAACTGCGCGACGAATGGATGATGGCCCGGCGCGACCTGGTGGAGCGAACCAACCGTGCTCGTGAGATGGCACAGGAGGCCGACCGGCTCAAGTTCGCCCTCGCCGAGATCCAGACGGCCGACCCCGTACCCGGCGAAGATGAGGCTCTGGTCGCCGACATCCGTCGGCTCTCCGAACTCGATGCGGTGCGGGAGGCGGCCGCCGGTGCCCGGACGGCGCTGTCGGGAACCGACGACGCCATCGAAACCCATTACGCAACCGGCGCTTTGGTCCGAGCCTCGACGATGCTCGAATCCAGCGGCGATGCCGCGCTGACCGAGCTCGGACGCCGGCTGACCGAGGTGCTCAACGTGGTGGGCGATGTCGCGGCCGAACTAGGCGATTTCCTGGCCGGCTTGCCCACCGACGCCAGCGCGCTGGAAACCCGGCTTGCGCGTCAGGCCGAGCTGCGCAGCCTGACCCGCAAGTACGCCGCGGACGTCGACGGCGTTCTGCGCTGGGCGGCCGAATCCCGGCAGCGACTGGCCCAGTTGGATGTCTCCGAAGATGCGCTGGCCGCGTTGTCCCGCCGCGTCGAGCAATTGGCTGCTCAGGTGGTTGCCGCCGCGATCGAGCTCTCCGCGGTTCGCAGCGGCGCCGCCGCCGGTCTGGCTGCCGCCGTCACCGAAGAACTGGCCGGGCTGGCGATGGCCGACGCCCACTTCACCATCACCGTCTCGACGGTGGCCGCTCGCGCCGACGACGACGCCGCACTCCGGCTGCCGTCCGGTGAGGTGGTCCACGCCGGCTCGGAGGGTGTGGACCAGGTCGAGTTCGGCTTCACCGCACGTCGCGGATCATCCCCGGGCGGCACCGAACTGCTTCCGCTGAACAAGAGTGCATCCGGCGGTGAGTTGTCGCGGGTGATGCTGGCACTTGAGGTGGTGCTGGCGGCCTCGGCGGAGGGCACCACGATGGTCTTCGACGAAGTCGACGCCGGCGTGGGCGGGAGGGCGGCGGTGCAGATCGGACGCCGCCTGGCCAGGCTGGCCCGCACCCGTCAGGTCATCGTGGTCACCCACCTGCCGCAGGTCGCCGCCCACGCCGACACCCATCTCGTGGTGGACAGCAGTGGACCCGCCAGTTCGGTGCGCCGTCTCGACGATGAGCAACGGGTCGCCGAACTGGCACGCATGCTGGCTGGGCTGGGGGAGTCCGACACCGGCCGCGCGCATGCCCGCGAGTTACTGGCGGCGGCCCACTCGGACCGGGGCACACCCTGAACCGAACTGTTACTGGTGTGACAGAAAGTCACTTCTGGGGCTGATGTTACGGCGCGCCTCCCGGCCGATAGCAGACGGCGCCGACAGAATCGCTCACATGAAGCTGCTCTCGCGATCTGCACGTCCGGGCGTCATCGGGCCAGCCCGGGTCGACCGGGACATCGACCGTCTGCTCCGCCGCGTCAGCGTCGGAGACATCGTCGTATTGGACGTTCTGGACCTCGACCGGGTGACCGCCGACGCCCTCGTCGACGCCGGCGTGGCCGGGGTGGTGAATGCGTCGCCATCCATCTCGGGCCGCTACCCCAATCTCGGGCCCGAAGTTCTCGTCGCCAACAACATCACCCTGATCGACAACGCGGGCTCGGAGATCTTCAAGAAGATCAAGGACGGCGCCAAGATCCGGCTGCACGACAGCGGCGTGTATTCCGGCGACCGGCTTTTGGTCAACGGTGTGGAACGCACCGACGAAGAGATCGCCGATCTCATGCACGACGCGAAGACCGGACTCGTCGCCCACCTGGAGGCGTTCGCCGGCAACACCATCGAGTTCATCCGCAGCGAGAGCCCGCTTCTCATCGACGGCATCGGGATCCCCGAGATCGACGTCGACGTCTACCGCCGCCATGTCGTGGTCGTCGCAGACGGTCCCGGCGCGGCCGAGGACGTCAAGGCGCTCAAGCCGTTCATCAAGGAGTACCAGCCGGTACTGGTCGGTGTCGGCGGCGGTGCTGATGTCCTGCGCGCCTGCGGCTACCGGCCACAGCTGATCGTCGGCAACCCCGAAACGATGAGTGCCGAGGTGCTGCGCTGCGGCGCCCAGGTGGTGCTGCCGGCCGACGCCGACGGCCACGCCTCCGGACTGGAGCGGATTCAGGATCTCGGCATCGGAGCCATGACCTTCCCGGCTGCGGGCTCAGCCACCGATCTGGCGCTGCTGCTCGTCGACCATCATGGTGCGTCATTGATCGTCACCGCCGGTCAGTCGGCCAACATCCAGGAGTTCTTCGACCGCAACCGCGCTCAGACCAACCCGTCGGCGTTCCTGACCCGCCTCAAGGTGGGCGAGAAGCTCGTCGACGCGAAAGCCGTTGCGACGCTGTACCGCAGCCACATCTCCGGCGGCGCGATCGCGCTTCTGGTGCTCGCGGTGCTGCTCGCCGTCATCGCGGCGCTGTGGGTGTCGCAGTCCGATACCGCGATCATCGACTGGATCACCAACTACTGGCAGCGATTTTCGCAGTGGTTACAGAACTGGGTGACCTAACGTGAGATCCGGGCGACGCCGCCTGCTCCTGCTGGCAGCGATAGTCATCGCTCTGGCCGTCGGGGTGGTCGCAGGCGTGAAGATGCTTCCCACGCCCATCGCGTCCGGCTTGCGGGCGGACAACGACTACTTGAAGGCCCGTATCGCCGCGCTGACGGACGAGAACACAGCTCTGGCCGAAAAGCTGGCTGCATCAGACCAATTCGGCTCCCAGATGTCTGGTCGCATCTTGAGTGACGCCCTGTTCGGCAAGTCGGTGGTGTTGTTCCGGGCACCTGACGCCGAGGATGCCGATGTGGATGCGGTGGCCGCCATGGTGGGCCAGGCGGCTGGAACCGTCGCCGGAACTATCGCGTTGACCAGTGAGTTCGTCGATGCCAATTCGGCGGAGAAGTTGCGGTCGGTGGTCAACTCGCCGATCATGCCGGCCGGCGCACAACTCAATCCCGCACTGGCGGATCCCAGCGCGCAGGCCGGCGATCTGCTCGGTGCCGCACTCTTGATCAACCGCGATCCGATGGTCCTACCTGCCGCCGACTACGAGCGCTACACCGTGCTGACCGCACTGGGCGACACCGGATTCCTGACCTATGACGACTCCGTCGGCCCAGCCGACACCGCCGTCGTCGTGACCGGTGGCGGATTGGCCGAGGACGCCGGCAACCAGGGCGTCACGGTGGCGCGGTTCGCCGCGGGACTGGTACCGCGCGGGTCCGGCGTTGTCCTGGCCGGCCGCGATGGGTCGGCGACGGGGGTCTCGGCTCTGGCAGTTGTCCGGGCCGACCCCGAACTGGGTGGGGCGGTGACCACCGTTGACGACGTCGGCACCGAATCCGGCCGGTTGACCACTGTGCTGGCCCTTCAGAGTTTGATCGCCGGCGCTCCGGCGGGTAGGTACGGCGTCGGGGACGGCGCCGCCTCGGTGACCGTCCAGTGACTGCCACGGTGTGTCAGCGGCGCGGTGCCGGTGTCGGTGTTAGGGTGAGTTTCCGTGGGTCGGCAGGCCCCAACCAGACCTATCAGAGCTGATCGGCGCTGATCGGCTCGGTACAACAAAGTCCTGCGCCGTCGTCACGGAGGCCGCTCTTGCCCGCATTGCGCAAGCATCATCAGGCCGCGACCAAGCATCTCTTCGTCACCGGTGGCGTCGCTTCATCGCTGGGCAAAGGTCTGACAGCCAGCAGCCTCGGCCAACTGCTCATCTCCCGGGGCCTGCAGGTCACCATGCAGAAGCTGGACCCCTACCTCAACGTCGACCCGGGAACGATGAACCCTTTCCAGCACGGGGAGGTGTTCGTCACCGAGGACGGCGCCGAGACCGACCTCGACGTCGGCCATTACGAGCGCTTCCTCGATCGTGACCTGTCCGGTTCGGCCAACGTCACCACCGGCCAGGTGTATTCGACGGTCATCGCAAAAGAACGCCGCGGGGAGTACCTCGGCGACACCGTGCAGGTGATCCCGCACATCACCGACGAGATCAAGAGACGCATCCTGGAAATGGCCGAGCCGGACGCCTCCGGTAAGCGGCCCGATGTGGTCATCACCGAGATCGGCGGGACAGTCGGCGATATCGAGTCACAGCCGTTCCTGGAGGCCGCCCGGCAGGTCCGCCATGAGGTGGGCCGGGAGAACTGCTTCTTTCTGCATGTGTCGCTGGTGCCCTACCTGGCGCCGTCGGGGGAGTTGAAGACCAAACCGACCCAGCACTCGGTGGCCGCCCTGCGCAGCATCGGTATCACCCCGGACGCGCTGATCCTGCGGTGCGACCGAGACGTCCCCGAACCGTTGAAGGAAAAGATCGCGCTGATGTGCGACGTCGACATCGACGGTGTGATCTCCACTCCCGATGCGCCATCCATCTACGACATCCCCAAGGTGCTACATCGCGAGGAACTCGACGCCTACGTCGTCCGCAGACTCAACCTGCCGTTCCGGGATGTGGACTGGACCACCTGGGACGATTTGCTGCGCCGGGTGCACGATCCTCAGGAGACCGTGCGAATCGCACTGGTGGGCAAGTACATCGACCTCTCCGACGCGTATCTGTCGGTCGCGGAGGCGATTCGGGCGGGTGGGTTCGCCCACCGGGCCAAAGTCGAAATGCGCTGGGTCGCCTCCGACGACTGCGAGACCGAGGCCGGTGCGGCCGCAGTGCTCGACGATGTTGATGGGATCCTCATTCCCGGCGGATTCGGCATCCGCGGCATCGACGGCAAGATCGGCGCGATCCGCTACGCCCGCCACCGCGGAGTACCGCTGTTGGGGCTGTGTCTGGGCTTGCAGTGCATCGTGATCGAGGCCGCCCGCTCAGTGGGTCTGACCGAGGCGAATTCGGCTGAATTCGACCCCGCCACATCGGATCCGGTGATCTCGACCATGGCCGACCAGCTTGACGCCGTCGCCGGACAGGCCGATCTGGGTGGCACGATGCGATTGGGCGCCTATCCCGCCGTGCTCGAAGCGGGATCGGTCGTCGCCCGGGCCTACGACACCACCGAGGTCTCTGAGCGGCACCGCCACCGCTACGAGGTGAACAATGCCTACCGCGACCGGATCGCCGAGAGCGGACTCCGATTCTCGGGCACCTCACCGGACGGGCACCTGGTCGAGTTCGTCGAGTACCCCGCCGACGTGCACCCGTTTCTGGTGGGCACCCAGGCCCATCCGGAACTGAAGAGCAGGCCGACCCGTCCGCACCCGCTGTTCGCCGCCTTCGTCGGCGCGGCGATGGACTACAAAGCGGCCGAGCGTCTGCCGGTCGAGATCCCCGAGCACCACGCCAACGGCAAGGAGTATCCCGACGGCCCCGCCAGCCCCGAGGCCACGGCGCCGTTGTCGGACCGTGCCCGTGGCTGAACACGAATTCGACACGCTCTCAAGCGAAACCGTCTTCTGCGGGGGCATTATCGCGCTCCGCACCGACGAGGTTCGGATGCCCGGCGGTGTCACCGCCTCCCGCGAGGTCGTCGAGCATTACGGCGCGGTGGCGGTGGCTGCCGTGGACGACGACGAGCAACTGGCCATGATCTACCAGTATCGGCACGCAGTCGGGCGTCGGCTCTGGGAGTTACCGGCCGGACTGCTCGACGAGCCGGGGGAGGACCCGGCGATTGCCGCAGCGCGCGAACTCCGCGAAGAGGCTGGCCTGGTGGCCGCGGACTGGCGGGTGCTGGTCGACGTCGCCTCCTCGCCGGGATTCTGCGACGAGTCGGTGCGGGTCTACCTGGCTCGCGGGCTCGATCATGTCGGGCGGCCCGAGGCCGACCACGAGGAGGCCGACCTCACCGTGCACTGGCTGGGATTGCGGCAGGCGCTGGATCAGGTGCTGTCCGGTGAGATCGTCAATGCCACGACAGCAGCCGGTGTATTGGCCGCCCACGCGGTGATCGTCGACGGCAAGCCGACCAGACCCCTCGATGCGCCGTGGCCGGACCGGCCGTCGGCGTTCGCGGCGCGCAAGGCGGCCCTGTGACGACCTTCGCCACCGATATGCCGGGGCGCTCCGCTCCCGTCCTGCGGACCGCGCTCGACGGACAGGTTCAGGGATACCTCGACCACCTGACCATCGAACGCGGCGTGGCCGCCAACACCATCACCTCCTATCGGCGCGACCTGCGCCGCTACGTCGAGCATCTGGTGCAGCGAGCCATCGTCGACCTGCGCGACGTCACCGAGACCGACGTCAGCGACTTTCTTGTCGCACTCCGCAAGGGCGACCCTGACACCGGAGCGACCCCGCTGTCGGCGGTGTCGGCGGCGCGTGCGCTGATCGCGGTCCGCGGTATGCACCGCTTCGCCGCGGCCGAGGGCATCCTCGATCTCGACGTGGCACGTGCGGTCAAACCCCCCACGCCCACCCGCAGACTGCCCAAGAGCCTGTCTTTGGACGAGGTACTGGCACTGCTCGACGGGGCGGGAGGCGACGACGCCAGCGACGGCCCGTTGACACTTCGCAACCGGGCGCTGCTGGAGTTGCTCTACTCCCCCGGCGCCCGGATCTCCGAAGCTGTCGGCCTGGATGTCGACGACGTCGACACCGAGGCCCGGTCGGTGCTGCTGCGCGGCAAAGGCGGCAAGCAGCGACTGGTACCGGTCGGTCGGCCGGCTATCGCTGCCCTCGATGCCTACCTCGTGCGCGGCCGACCGGACCTGGCGCGGCGCGGCCGCGGAATTCCGGCCATCTTCCTCAATGCCCGCGGCGGCCGGTTGTCCCGGCAGAGCGCCTGGCAGGTCCTTCAGGATGCCGCCGAACGGGCCGGCATCAACGCGGCCGTCTCCCCGCACACGCTGCGGCACTCGTTCGCGACCCATCTGCTCGACGGCGGGGCCGATGTCCGGGTGGTTCAGGAACTGCTCGGACACGCCTCGGTCACCACTACTCAGATCTACACGCTGGTCACGGTGAACGCCCTGCGTGAGGTGTGGGCAGGCGCGCATCCGCGGGCCTAGGGCGTTCCGGCAATGATCGTCATGCACTTTTTTACTGTGATACACAGGACGAACATGACCGCGGACCCCCGATGATCAGAGATTTTGACGGAAAAGTTGCCGTCGTCACCGGCGCTGCACGCGGGATCGGGCGCGCCCTTGCCGTCGGCCTGGCCGCCGAGGGGATGCGAGTGGTGGCCGTTGACATCGACGGTCCGGGCGCGCAGGCAACGGCCGAACAGACCGGAGCCGACGGCGTCGCGCGGGAGGTGGACGTCTCCGATGCCGCGGCGGTCGACGCGCTGGCCGACTTCTGTTTCGCAGCATTCGGTCAGGTCGATCTGTTGGTCAACAACGCTGGTGTGTTCCAGGGTGGGCTTTGCTGGGAGCGCAGCGTGGCGGACTGGCAGTGGGCTTTCGGGGTGAACGTCTTCGGGATCATCCACGCCCAGCGCAGTTTCCTGCCGCGGATGATCGCCCAAGGCACCGAGGGGCACGTGCTCAACACCGCGTCGGTGGCGGCATTCGTCTCGGCTCCGGTGTCGGGACCCTATGTGGTGTCCAAGTGCGCGGCCTTCTCCCTGACCGAGTGTGTGGCCCACGATCTGGCCGTCGTGGGCTCCAAGATCGGCGCGTCGGTGCTGGTTCCCAGCGCCTTCGACACCGCGATCGCGCGGTCCTCGGACGTCCGGCCCGCCCGCTTCGGGGTCGACGCCACCGAGGACGGGCGGGGGACCGCCGCCGCGCTGGCGCAGATCGTCTCCGGGGGAATGTCGCCCGACGAGGTCGTGGCGCCGGTGGTCGACGGCATTCGCTCGGGGACGTTCCTGATTCCCACCAGACCGAGCTACACCGAGCAACTCCGCCACCGCTACGAGGCTCTGCAGGCCCGAGATCTGCCCGCCCTGACAGAGGTGGACTAGCGGATGGGAGGACCCGACGACACGACGGCACTGACTCCGGGCGGACTGCGGATCGCGGTGATCGGCGCGGGGCCCGCCGGCCTGGCAGCAGGCCACGAGTTACTCGCGAAGGGCTTTACGAACTTCACGATCTTCGAGGCCACCGATGCCGTCGGCGGCACGTGGCACCTGCACTCCTACCCCGGCCTCGCCTGCGACGTCTGGGCGCACGCGTACACGTTCTCCTACCGGCCCAACCCCGACTGGAGCGCCAGCTTCGCCGAGCAACCCGAGATCGAGGCCTACCTACAGACCTGCGCCCGGGAGTTCGGCCTCACCTCACACATCACCCTGAACACCCGCATCGCCGCTGCCCGTTACCAGGACGACGGCGTCTGGGTTCTGGAGAGCACCGCCGGGCAACGTTTCGAATTCGACGTCATCATCAATGCGATGGGCAACCAGCACACCCCCCGATACCCCGACGTCGAGGGTATCGACAGCTTCACCGGCGCGAGTTTTCACGGCACCCGATGGGATCACGGCGTCGAGTTGACCGGCAAACGTGTCGTGGTGATCGGCTCGGCGGCCAACGCCGTGCAGATCGTCCCCGAGGTGGCGAAGGTCGCGGAGACTCTCACCGTGCTGCAGCGCTCACCGAACTGGATCATGCCCAGGGGCCGCAGGTTCTACACCGATGCCCAGCGCAACCGGTGGCGCCGATTTCCAGTGACGATGCGGGTCCTGCGCCGTGTGCAGCAGTTCCTGATGAGCCTGGTCCACGATGCCGCCACCCTGGGCCACAACCGCGCCAGACAGTTCGAGTCCCGGGCCCGAAAGTTCATCGACCGCGCGATCCCCGATCCGCGGTTACGCGCGGCCCTGACGCCCGCCGACCCGTACGGCTGCAAGCGGGGCTTGGTCTCCGACGACTTCTACCCGGCTCTGCTGCGCGACAACGTCGAGTTGATCCCGGAAGGGCTGCGCGCGGTGCGCGCGGCCGGAGTCACCACCGAGAGTGGCCGCACGATCGACGCCGACGTCGTCATCTTCTGCACGGGTTACCGGATCCTGGACTTCGACCGCATCGACGTCATCGGCGAGGCCGGCGAGAGCCTCGCCGAGTCCATGTCCACGGCAGTCGGGGCCTTCAAAGGCATTGCGGTTCCGCACTTCCCGAACTATTTCTTCGCCGCCGGCCCCAACGGACTGCCGTTGGACGCGCCCTACTTTCGCTCCGTCGAGCGGAACATCACGACTATCGTGGGGTTGCTGGTGGCCAAGCAGGCGGCGGGAGTGAGTGCGCTCGCGGTTAAGCCGGCGGTCAACCGCGCCTACAACGACTGGCTGGCAGAGCGCTTCCCGCGCTACTCCTGGGCATCCCCGTCGTGCAGTAGCTACTACCAGGACTCGATGGGGCGTACACCCTTCCTGTTTCCCGGGCGTTTCAAGGAATACGCCGAACTGCACAACCAATCCGGTCTGCACGAGTACGACCTGTGTCCCGCACCGACAGCAAGCCGACATCGGTGACCGCGCCGACCATCCTGACACTCGACGACCTCGGTGACGCGCCGGTCGGCGGCAAGGCCGAAGGCCTGGCCAAGCTCGTCGCGCTCGGCTTGCAGGTGCCCCGGGCCTTCGTGATCGTCGGCGCGACCCCCGGAAACCTGCCGGATGATCTCGCGGATCACTATGCGCAACTGGGCGGTGCGGCGGTGGCGGTGCGCTCCTCGGCGCTGGGTGAGGACTCCGCCGACGCCAGCTTCGCCGGCCAGTACGAGACGGTCCTCGACGTCACCGGAATCGACGCCCTGCGCACCGCGATCGACACCTGCCTGGACTCGCTGCACAACAACCGGGCGGCGGCCTACCGTCAGCAGAGCGCGTCGGGGGTCGCCGAGTCGGCGATGTCGGTCGTAGTTCAGACCATGGTGCCCGCGGCCAGTGCCGGGGTGATCTTCACCGCAGACCCGGTCACCGGGCGCAGGGACCGCGTCATCATCGATGCGGTCCGGGGCCTGGGTGAGGCGCTGGTCAGCGGTCATGCCTCCCCGGACCACTATGTCCTGGACCGACGCGGGGACACCCTGGAAGCCCGGATCGACGGCGCGGCAGCGATTCTCAGTGACAACGTCCGGCGCGACCTGCTGGCCTCGGCGCTGGCCGCCGAGGCCGCCGAGGGCCGCCCGCTGGACCTGGAATGGGCGGCCGACGGCGACGGCGAGGTGCAGTGGCTGCAAGCCCGTCCCATCACGCACCTGCCGCCGGACCCGAACGAACTCGACACCCCGATCGCTGATCCCACACATGTCTTCACCCGGTGCAACGTCGGTGAGATGTTCCCCGGCGCCTGCACCCCGCTGTCCTACTCGTTCACCGCTCGCAGTATCGACGTCGGCATGCAGATGATGCACGTCCAGGTTGGAATTCAGGACGCGGTGATGCCGCAGATGCGTTTCCTGATGATGAACTCCGGGCATCTCTTCCTGAATCTGAGCACCATGAGCGAGACCGCCACCCACGCGCTGGGTTCCAGCGCCGACCAACTGGCACTGTCGGTGTGCGGTCGGCCGGTCACGGAGTTCACCATTCGCGGCGGGCAGCCACCGCCGCGCCTGCGCCGCGCCGCCAACGGAGTCCGGTACGTCCGATATCTGCTGAGCCAGCCCAGGGCACGCCGCGAGATGAAACGTCTCGTCGCCGAGCTGAACTTCCCCGAATCCGAAACCGCCTCTGTCGCATGGCAGGAGATCGACCGCCGTTTCCAGTCCATCTATGACGCCATGCACTACCACCTGATCTCCTCGGCGGGCTCCGGTGTCCTCACGCCGACTCTGCTCGGGGTGGTCGCCGGCGGCCGCGAGGCATCCGAAGCCGACCATGCCGCCGTGGCGGCGCTACTCGCCGGAGCCGAAGGTGTCGAGAGTGCCGACATCATCAGCGGCGCCGAGCGCATCGCAGACCGCATCGCCGTCCACCCCGATGGCGAGGAGTCCTTCACCCGCGCCGATCCGGACGCGGCGCTCGCCTGGATCCGGTCACCGGCGGCCGGCGCGGCCCATGAGGAGTTCGAACGCTATCTGCGCAGTCACGGCCACCGCGCCATCAAGGAACTGGAGCTGCGCCAGCCCGAGTGGCGGGCGGATCCGCTGCCGGTGATCCGGTCGCTGCAGGTCTCGTTGCGCCAGCGCGGACCGGTGCGCCTCAGGCCTACCCCGACCGCTGAAACCGTCAGGGCCGGTCGTGCCGTCGGTCTGCTGGCCGCGATGGCGCGCAAGGCGGTCCGTTCTCGCGAGGAGACGAAGTCCGGGCTCGTCGCGGTCACCACGCGGTTCAAGGAGGCCTACCGCGCCCTGGCCACGCTGATGGTGGCTGAGGGCCTGCTCCCTGATCCCGACGCGGTCTTCTTCCTCACCCACGACGAACTCGGCCGGTTGGCCCGGGACGGCGACACCGGACTCGCGGCGACGGCCCTGGCCCGCAGGGAGGCCTTCGGGCAGCAGGAGAGCTACGCGTTCCCGGACGTCTTCCAGGGCGAACCCAAGCGGGTCGATCTCGATCTGGAGGCAACGACGGGGGAATCCGCCGGCCTGGTCCGCGGAGCCCCGGTGAGCCGAGGGCGGGTCACCGGTGTCGCGCGGATCGTGCGTAACCTCGACGAGGCCGCCGCTCTGCAGCGCGGTGAGATTCTCATCGCGCCGATCACCGACGTCGGCTGGACCCCGTACTTCAGCCTGATCGCCGGGCTGGTCACCGATATCGGAAGCGCGGTCTCGCACGGCGCAGTGGTGGCACGCGAATACGGGCTGCCGGCAGTGGTGAACACCCGGATCGCGACCAGGGTCTTCGCGACCGGCGACCGCGTCGTACTCGACGGCGAATCCGGCGTCGTGCGGTTGGCCGAAGCCGGCCCGGACCCGTCGGCGCCACCTCTGTAATCCACCGTCGGCGTCCAGGACCGTGCGGTATCCGGCCGTTAACAGCCATGCGCCCACCGCGGCCCGGCGGCCATGGATAGACTTTGCGCCGATGTTCGCCACGCCGCCGGTCCGCCCGACCCCGGGGGCCGGTTTAGGAGTTGGGGCGTGACCGACGAGCAAGACGACACCCCTATCGGACTGACCGGCCGTCCGCCGAGGCCGATTCCCGTACCACAGCCGTTGACCAGCCACGGGCCCGCTGTGGTCATCTCCATGTGCAATCAGAAGGGTGGCGTCGGGAAGACCACCTCGACGATCAACCTGGGTGCGGCGCTGGCCGAGCAGGGCCGCCGGGTGCTGCTGGTGGACCTCGACCCGCAGGGGGCGCTGTCGGCCGGGCTGGGCGTGCCGCACTACGAACTGGCGCACACGGTGCACAACCTGCTGGTCGAGCCGCGGGTGCCGGTCGAGGACGTCCTGATCCACACCCGGGTCGACGGGCTCGACCTGATTCCGAGCAATATCGACCTGTCCGCCGCCGAGATCCAGCTCGTCAACGAGGTCGGCC
Organism: Mycobacterium sp.; assembly: GCA_036782595.1. Lineage (GTDB taxonomy): Bacteria > Actinomycetota > Actinomycetes > Mycobacteriales > Mycobacteriaceae > Mycobacterium. Next base: position 16,885 of record DAIPYT010000026.1, read on the forward strand.
GCGAGCAGACGCTGGGCCGGGCGCTACATCCGCTGCTCGCCGACTACGACTATGTGCTGATCGACTGTCAGCCGTCGCTCGGGCTGCTTACCGTCAACGCACTGGCCTGCTCGGATGGCGTGATCATCCCTACCGAGTGCGAGTTCTTCTCGCTGCGTGGCCTGGCGCTGCTCACCGACACCGTCGACAAGGTGCGTGACCGGCTGAATCCGCGGCTGTCGATCAGCGGCATCCTGGTCACCCGGTTCGACACCCGAACCGTCAACGCCCGTGAGGTGATGGCCCGGGTGTTGGAGCGATTCGGCGATCTGGTGTTCGACACCGTCATCACCCGTACCGTCCGCTTCCCCGAGACCAGCGTCGCGGGGGAGCCCATCATCACCTGGGCCCCGAAATCGACTGGTGCACAAGCGTATCGCGCGCTGGCGTGCGAGGTCATCGACCGATTCGGCAAGTGACCACCGAACCTGTTGTCGAGCCGGGGCCCGTGCAGGCCTCCGGTAGAAGCCCCGAACGAGATCCCGAGAAGGGCTCAGAGAAAGGCCCAGAGAAGGGCCCAGAGAAGGGCCCAGAGAAGGGCTTCAGGGTCCGGCTGACCAACTTCGAGGGCCCCTTCGATCTGCTCCTGCAACTGATCTTCGCCCGACGCCTCGACGTCACCGAGGTGGCCCTGCATGAGGTGACCGACGAATTCATCGCCTACACCCGGCAGATCGGTCCCGACCTCGAACTCGACGAGACCACCGCGTTTCTGGTGATCGCCGCCACCCTCCTCGACCTCAAGGCGGCGCGACTGCTTCCGGCCGGGGAGGTGGAGGATACCGAGGATCTGGCCCTGCTGGAGGTGCGCGATCTGCTCTTTGCCCGGCTGCTGCAGTATCGGGCGTTCAAGCATGTCGCGGAGATGTTCGCCGAATTGGAGGCCGCAGCACTGCGCAGCTATCCGCGGGCGGTGGCGCTGGAGGACCAGTTCAGCGATCTGCTGCCCGAGGTGATGCTGGGCGTGGACCCGCAGACCTTCGCCGAAATCGCCGCGTCGGCGTTCACGCCCCGGCCGGTTCCGACCGTCGGCACCGATCACCTGCACGCCTCGCGGGTCTCGGTGCCTGAGCAGGCCGAGCGGCTGATGGCGATGCTGGAGAGCCGGGGCATGGGGCACTGGGCGTCGTTCTCCGATCTGGTCGCCGATTGTGCCGAGCCGATCCAGATCGTCGGGAGGTTCTTGGCGCTACTCGAGTTGTACCGGGCGCGGGCGGTAGCATTCGAGCAGTCAGAACCGCTTGGTGTGCTTCAGGTTTCGTGGACCGGAAACAGCTTGGTGAACGAGGAACTGGTTAGAGCCGAGTGGGAAGAACAGTGACCGTAGAAGAAACTCAGCAGCACGCCGACGACAAGACCGACGACTCCACTTACGCCACCGCGGAATCTGACGTCGAGATCGTCTATGTCGACGACGTCGACGACGACGAGTTGAGCCGGATATTGGAAGCCCTCGTGCTGGTGGTGGACACCCCGGTGAGTTCGGAGACGCTGGGATCGGTGACCGAGCAACCGGTGCACCGCATCACCGAGATTCTGTCGAAGATGTCCGAGGAGTTGACCGCCCGCGACAGCGGCATCGACCTGCGCGAGGCCGGCGGTGGGTGGCGGATGTACACCCGGGCCCGCTACGCCCCCTACGTGGAGCGGCTCGTGATGGACGGTGCCCGCTCGAAACTGACCCGCGCCGCGTTGGAGACGCTGGCCGTGGTGGCCTACCGGCAGCCGGTGACCAGGGCCCGGGTCAGTGCGGTGCGCGGGGTCAACGTCGACGCGGTGATACGCACACTGGTGGCGCGCGGCTTGATCATCGAAGCCGGCAACGATCCCGACACCGGAGCCACCACCTTTTCCACCACCGAGTTGTTCCTGGAACGGCTGGGCCTGTCGTCGCTGGGCGATCTTCCCGATATCGCTCCGCTGTTACCCGACGTCGACGTGATCGACGATCTCAGTGAAAGCCTGGACAGCGAGCCGCGTTTCGCCAAGCTGTCGGGTACCGCGCAGCCGCAGCCGCCGGTCGCCTTCGACGTCGACACCGACGGCTGACACCGATGGCTGATCAAGAGGGTGTGCGGCTGCAAAAAGTCCTGTCGCAGGCCGGAATTGCTTCCCGCCGGGTCGCTGAGCGGATGATCACCGACGGGCGCGTCGAGGTCGACGGCCGTCTGGTCACCGAACTCGGCACCCGGGTGGACCCCGACACCGCTGACATCCGCGTCGACGGGACCAGGATCGTGCTCGATGACTCCATGGTCTACCTGGCGGTCAACAAACCGCACGGCATGCATTCGACGATGTCCGACGACCGCGGCCGACCGTGTATCGGGGACCTCATCGAGCACCGGGTCCGCGGTAACAAGAAGTTGTTCCACGTCGGTCGCCTCGACGCGGACACCGAGGGTCTGCTGCTGCTCACCAACGACGGCGAGTTGGCGCACCGGTTGATGCACCCGTCCTTCGAGGTTCCCAAGACCTATCTGGCCACAGTGAACGGGGCGGTGCCGCGCGGGCTTGGCAAGACGCTGCGCGCCGGGATCGAGTTGGACGACGGCCCGGTCAAGGTCGACGACTTCGCCGTCGTCGACGCCGTTCCGGGTAAGTCCCTGCTGCGGGTCACCCTGCACGAGGGCCGCAAGCACATCGTCCGCCGGATGCTCGATGCCGTCGGATTCCCGGTCCAGGCACTGGTGCGCACCGACATCGGCACGGTGACCCTGGGCGACCAACGCCCCGGCAGCATCCGGGTGCTGACCCGCAAAGAGGTCGGCGAGCTGTATCAGGCGGTGGGACTGTGAGCGCAGCGGTGATCGCCATCGACGGCCCGGCCGGCACCGGAAAATCCAGTGTGTCAAGGGGTTTGGCAAAGGAACTCGGCGCACGCTACTTGGACACCGGATCGATGTACCGGATCGCGACTCTGGCGATGCTGCGGGCCGAGGTGGACCTGGAGGATCCGGAGGCGATCGCCGCGGCGGCGGAGGTGCCGCTGTCTGTGGGGTTCGATCCGGAGGTGGAGCAGACCTGCCTCGACGGTGAGGACGTCTCAGCGCAGATTCGCAGCGACGAGGTGACCCGCGCGGTCTCGGCGGTTTCGGCGGTGCCTGCGGTACGGGCCCATTTGGTCAGGTTGCAGCGTGAGTTGGCGGCCGGCACTGACAGCGTGGTGGTCGAGGGGCGCGACATCGGCACGGTGGTGCTGCCGGATGCGGACGTGAAGATCTTCCTGACCGCGTCGGCCGAGACGCGGGCCCGGCGGCGCAACGACCAGAACATCGCCGCGGGTCTGGCCGACGACTACGAGACGGTCCTGGCCGATGTGCGGCGCCGCGACCATCTGGATTCCACCCGCGCCGTGTCGCCGCTCCGTCCGGCCGAGGACGCGCTGATCGTCGACACCAGTGACATGACACAAGCCGAGGTGATCGCCCATCTGCGCGATCTCGTCAAGGAGCGGACGGGAGTCGTGCGGTGAGCATTCCGGTGGACAATGACGGAACCTGGTCCGATGAGAGCGAGTGGGACCTCAACGGCGAGGAATTCGCCGACGAGGCCGACGACTCGAGTGCCCCGCCGCCGGTGGTGGCGATCGTCGGGCGTCCCAACGTCGGGAAGTCGACACTGGTCAACCGGATCCTGGGACGCCGGGAAGCTGTCGTCCAAGATCTACCGGGGGTGACCCGCGACCGGGTGTCCTACGACGCGTCATGGGGCGGACGGCGGTTCGTCGTACAGGACACCGGGGGTTGGGAGCCCGACGCCAAGGGTCTGCAGCAGTTGGTCGCCGAGCAGGCCTCGGTCGCGATGCAGACCGCTGACGCGGTGATCCTGGTGGTGGACGCGATGGTCGGTGCCACCACCGGTGACGAGGCGGCCGCACGGATCCTGCGACGTTCGGGTAAGCCGGTTTTCCTGGCGGCCAACAAGGTTGACAACGAGAAGGGTGAAGCCGACGCCGCCGCGCTGTGGTCGTTGGGCATGGGGGAGCCACACCCGATCAGCGCCACCCACGGCCGCGGCGTGGCGGACCTGCTCGACGACGTGATCGCCGCGCTCCCGGAGGCGTCGGAGTCCGCGCCCAGGGGTGGCGGCCCGCGTCGGGTGGCACTGGTCGGCAAGCCCAACGTCGGCAAGAGTTCGCTGCTGAACCGGTTGGCCGGCGCCCGGCGGTCGGTGGTCCACGACGTGGCCGGCACGACCGTCGATCCGGTGGACTCGCTGATCGAATTGGACGGCCGGATATGGCGTTTCGTCGACACCGCCGGCTTACGTCGGAAGGTGGGACAGGCCAGCGGACATGAGTTCTATGCCTCGGTGCGTACGCACAGTGCCATCGACGCCGCGGAGGTGTGCGTCGTTCTGATCGACGGCTCCCAGCCGATCACCGAACAGGACCAGCGGGTGCTGTCGATGGTCATCGAGGCGGGCCGTGCGCTCGTCCTGGCCTTCAACAAGTGGGACCTCGTCGATGAGGACCGTCGTTTTCTGCTCGACCGGGAAATCGATCTCCAACTGCACCAGTTGCAGTGGGCGCCTCGGGTCAACATCTCGGCGATGACGGGGCGGGCGGTTCAGAAACTGGTGCCCGCCATGGAAACCGCGTTGAACTCCTGGGACAAACGCATCTCCACCGGCCAGCTCAACACCTGGCTCAAGGAGGTCGTCGCCGCGACACCTCCACCGGTTCGAGGCGGGAAGCAGCCGCGAATTCTGTTCGCCACCCAGGCCACTGCCCGTCCACCCACCTTCGTCTTGTTCACCTCCGGGTTCCTGGAGGCCGGCTACCGGCGTTTCCTCGAGCGTCGCCTGCGCGAGACGTTCGGGTTCGAGGGTTCCCCGATCCGGATCAACGTTCGGGTGCGGGAGAAGCGGAAACTCAAGCCGCGCTAGGCCGTTCGCGAACCTTCCGGCTGGGGCCCTCGGCCGCGGCGCTGCGGGGCGTCTTGGCCGCGTGCGACCTGGCCTCGGCGTGCTCGGCCCTGCCGGGGCGTTGGCGTTTGGGGGTCGGGGGCGCGGGGGAGTCCACCGCGGCCGCCGCCGCGATGCGAGGGGTTCGGGGTTTCGCGAGCACCGCGGCCGCGGCGGCGACGACGGCACGGTCGGTGGCCGCCGTGGCGGCGGTGGGTTTGAGGTCATCGCAAAAGTCCTGAACGCCCTCGACGACGGCGCCGGCCAGGTCCCCGATCGCCTTGATCGGGTTGACCCGGGGAATCAGCCGCGCGGTGGTGGGTGTACCCGGACTGATCGAGCGGTCATAGCCCCACTCGACCATCACGGTCAGGGCTGGTTCGACGAGATCAAGCAGCGGTTCGGGGAATTTGAGGTAGCTCAGCGGCAGCAGCAACGGCAGACGCGACGGCTTGAGGGTGATGTAGGTGATGTTGCCGACGGTGGTGTCCGGAAAGGCCCGCTGCCCGTTCATATCCGCCGGGAAGTAGTTGCCGTGCAGAAGCCAGGATCCCAGCAACACATTGATGTCGGCCAGCAGATTGACCGGATAGAGGGGGAAGTCCGCCGCGCCGTCATATTGCCAGCTGACATCGGTGGTCGGGTAGGGGGTGTCGACCGGTGTGGAGCCGTCCAACCGGATGTCGAGGAAGGGGATGTACAACCCGGGGAAGCGCTGCATGATGCCGCCGTTGGGGCGGTTCGGGCTACCCATGAGGAAGAACTCGAGTTGATCGGTGGCCGGAGCCCCGCCCGGTTGGTTCTGCAGGGCACGCATCTCGCGGACCATTACGTTGGCGCTTGAGGAATAGCCGAAGGCGACTGCCTTCTCACCGGAGCCCAGGGTGGGCAGCGTCTGGTAGATCGCCCAGTCGATGTTGTGAACGCCCTGCTGCTGGCTGGGCTCGTAGGGCACCTTCAGGCTGATGTCGGCGGGCCACACGACCCGGGTGAAGTCCCAGCCGTAGAAGGGTGAACTCGTGTTGTTCTCGGTGTCGATGTACCCGTCGCCGAAGGTTCCGACCGGTTTGAAGATGTCGGTGTTCGGCGCAGGGAACCACGGGTCGCCGCCGAGTTCCTGCTGCATCGTCGGCGTCAGGCCGGCCGGATTGTCGTTGCCGCCCATCACCAGCAGAGTGCTGGTCAGCAGTTGGATGCCGGCGGTGAAAGAGGCGACCAGTGACACCGCCACGGCGGCGAGTGCGGCCGCCAATGCGGTGAGGGTAGACCGGATTACCGCGAACGCGTATTTGCCCTGCATGGATTCCCCCTGACCATTTAAGGCGTCCAGCCTTGCTGTGATGGTAACCGGCCCATTGCGGGGTTCTTGCCGAATGTGGTCGGTCAGGGCACGCCGCGTTAGGTTTCCCGGGTGTCGTTGGCCCACATGTTCTTGATCGCGCTTGCCGGTGTCGGCGCCGGGGCGATCAATTCTCTTGTCGGCTCAGGGACGCTGATCACCTTCCCGACCCTTGTCGCGTTGGGTTATCCGCCGGTGACCGCGACGATGTCGAATGCGATCGGTTTGGTCGCCGGCGGGGTCTCGGGCACCTGGGGTTACCGCAAAGAACTCTCCGGTCAGTGGCGGCGGTTGCGGTGGCAGATCCCGGCGTCGATGATCGGTGCCGGCATCGGGTCTTTCCTGCTGTTGCACCTGCCGGAGAAGGTCTTCACCCAGATCGTCCCGGTGCTGTTGGTCCTGGCGTTGGTCCTGGTGATTGCGGGCCCGCGGATTCAGGCCTACGCGCGCCGTCGCGCCGAAGCCGCCGGTCGTTCGGCCGAACATGTCTCGCCGGTGCGGATGGCCGCGCTGGTCTTGGGAACATTCGCGGTCGGGATCTATGGCGGCTACTTCACTGCGGCCCAGGGCATCTTGCTGATCGGTGTGATGGGGGCACTGCTGCCCGAAGACGTGCAGCGGATGAACGCGGCCAAGAACCTGCTGTCCATGCTGGTCAACATCGTTGCCGCGATCAGCTACACGCTGGTCGCATTCGAGCGGATCAGTTGGCCGGTCGTGGGGCTGATCGCCGGGGGATCGCTGATCGGCGGCTGGCTGGGCGCCCACTACGGGCGACGGCTGTCGCCCGCCGCGCTGAGGGCAGTGATCGTGGTCGTCGGACTGATCGGGCTCTACCGGCTGCTGAATGTGTAAGCAGCCGTTTGCGCGTTACTCGGCACCCTGGATCGTGCCGACTATCCTCGGCGATGTGTTCGGCCCGATCGCGCAGACTGCCGGATGAGCAGCGAGGACCGCTACCACGGCTTTCCCGACGGTTTCTTCAGCCGGCGCGACGAGGGCGACGACGCGCGCTTCTACCGCGAACCGCGGGCCCTCTACCACATTGACGAGGATGCCGTCGCCGCGGTAAGCGACCTCTACGACGAGCTCGGCCTGTACGGCGCGGTGCTCGACCTGTGCAGTTCCTGGACGTCGCACCTGGCCAAAACCCCCGAACGGCTGGTCGTGCTCGGTATGAATGCCGTTGAGCTGGAAGATAACCCGCAGGCGCACGAATGGGTCGTCCACGACCTCAACCGCGATCCCGTGCTGCCGTTCGCCGATGCCTCCTTCGACGGGGCGATATGCACGGTGTCGGTCGACTACCTGGTCCGGCCTCTCGAGGTGTTCGACGAGGTGGCTCGGGTCCTGCGGCCCGGGGCGCCGTTCGTGTGCACCTTCTCCAACCGGTGCTTCCCGACCAAGGCGATCCAGGGTTGGCTTTCCACCGACGACCGCTTCCACGTTGAGCTCGTGGCCGAGTACTTCCGCCGCTCGGTCGGCTGGGACTCGCCCCTCTTCGAGCAGCGCCCGACGCCGCGGCCGGCTGACCCGCTCTACGCGGTGTGGGCTCATCGGTCTTCATGGGACCCGGAAGAGAGTTGATCCCGCGCCGATTGCCGGTTGCGACGCGCTCAACCGTCTAGCCTGACGCAATGGCCGTGAACTCAAAGGTTTCGCGCTCTTGGCTCCTCGTCAACTCCTCCCGGGAGCCTGATCTGGCTGCAGTGCTGACGCATACCAAGTCCGACCAAGTGATTCTGGATCTGGAAGACGCCGTCGCTCCCAACGAGAAGGGGGCGGCTCGCGAGCGAGTCGTGGAATTCCTCAACTCCGGAGCCCGGGCGTGGGTCCGAATCAACGACGCGTCAAGCGACTTCTGGTCCGCGGATTGCCGGGCCTTGGCTGGTTGCCGCGGTATGAAGGGTGTGGTGTTGGCCAAGACTGAAGGCGGTAATCACATGTGGGACACCGCTAACCGGCTTGGCGGCAAGACGCCAGTCATCGCGCTGATCGAAACAGCGCGTGGGTTAGCCCGCGTGCATGACATCGCCGCGGCACGCCCGTGCTTTCGAATCGCGTTCGGAGTCAACGACTTCACGTTGGACATCGGCGTGGAGCAGGATCCGTTGGCGCTGGCCTACAGTCGTTCCCAGCTGGTCGTTGCCTCGCGCGCGGCGCACATTCCGGGTCCGATCGACGGGCCGACCCGTGACCCCGACCAACTAGCGGAGGGCGTGGCACTGACCCGACTGATGGGTATGACGGGCAAGCTCGCGCTGCATTCGTCGGATGCCGAGACCATCAACAGTGGACTGAGCCCCTCTGATTCGGACATCAGGTGGGCTCAAGAGTTCGTTGAGCAGTTCGACAGGGGTGGCGGGAAACCCAAGGACGGCAGCGACTTACCGCGATTGAACCGCGCCAAGATCATTCTGAAGAAAGCTCGGCAACTGAGGCTGATATCGGGGTGAACCGATCCCGTCCGGCCTCGCCGCACGCCTGCCTTCGCTGGAAAACAGGCGTGGCGAGGTAGAGGAACCATCGGGCGAGCTGGTGGCGACCATCCATGGCCGGGTGGGTGTGGCCCGGGTCGGAGCCGAGGCGATGCTGCGGTAGTCTCTACAACTGCTGCGCGTCGTAGACGGGCGGCGGCGGGCTGTGGCGCAGCTTGGTAGCGCACTTGACTGGGGGTCAAGTGGTCGCAGGTTCAAATCCTGTCAGCCCGACCACAAAAACCGGCTCTGATCAGCGGTTTTGGTTTCACTCTTTGCTGTCGATTCGGTCGTCGAGGTCGGTGTTGGGACCAATCCGGGTCCCACGGGCCCGCAAGGACGGTCTGGGACAGGGGCTATGGCGGCATTCGGCGCACGTTGTGCCTGCCAATGCACGTTAAATGCGACTGTGCACGCGGCGTAACTCCTGCTGAATCCAGGCGCACTTGACCGCTGGTCAAGTGAACGCCAGAGGTCGGTGGCACCCCTGCGGGAGGTGGCGGCTCACTTGCCGCTTGGAATCGCGAAATCCGGCTCAACTTCAATCCGAACGTGGATACCTAGTTTGGAAGCGATCTCCACCAGGGCATCGAGCGAGAACTTCGAGATCTTGCCTTGATAGACATCGGACAGGCGGGGCTGAGTGATGCCCAAGGCCTGGGCGGCAGCAGTCTGTGACCATCCGATCTCATCGACTCGGGAACGGATAGCGCGGATTAACGCCGCCCGCAGTTTGAGGTTCTCGGCTTCAGCGGCGTCGTCGGCGATGTCATCCCAAACGCTCATCCTCATGCTCGCCTTTCCTGTTCGCACTGCTTCCTGGCTTCCGAATATCTTTGACTGCCGATCGCTATGTCTCTCTGGGCGGTCTTTTGGGACTTTTTCGTGAAGCAGTGCAAGACGAACACCGCATCACCGATCTTCGTTATGTAGAACACCCGAAAGGCTCCATCGGCGGTTCGGATCCTGATTTCCCGACAGCCCGCCCCGACGGCCGGCATGGGCTTCCAATCGTCTGGTTCCAGACCGAGTTGCACCTGTTCGAGTTGGAAGCCGGCATCGTGGCGAGCATCCTTCGGGAAGTCCCGAAGGTCGTCGAGCGACGTGCCGATCCAGACGACTTTCTTCTCGTCAGGCACCACGCCAGTATATCAGTACCGATATAGTCAACGTCGACCACAAGTGTTGGATAGCCACCGGGACGGATGCCAGCCGGGGCCACGCGGCGCTTCGGGTGCTCGTGATCGATTGAAGGTCTAAGAAACCCACTTAGAGCGTGAGTCCCCCGATCGGTGGACAACTGCGTCGTCCCCACAACGGTCCGTCCGGTGGACGGCTTGCGCGCCAAGTCGCCGCGATAGTTGAACCAGACCGAGGAGCTCGGCCCGCCCTTCAACTTTCAGGAGATAACCATGAACACGAACTCGTTCACCCGGCGCATCACCGCCGCAATGTCCGGATCCCTTGTCGCAGCCGGGCTCCTTCTAGGCAGCCTCGTGGTCGGCGAGGTCGCTGCTGCCAGTGCGCAGCCCGCCTCGGACAGCCAGTGCGCCAGTATGCCCATGACCAGCGGCCAGGCGCCCGGCTCCAACGCCCTGACCCGGGCCGGCCAGATCAGTGCCGCCGCGGGCCCTAGCGCCTCGGACGGCAGCATGGCGGTGAATTGCCAGGCCGCCAGCCACGGCTGACCGACTGCCGTTTCGGTCCGCGTTGGCGGATCGGCGATAGTCGTAGCGAGTGCACGTTGTCCTTCTGTGTGGGAAGCCCCCGGCCTGAGTGATTGGCCGGGGGCTTCTGTATTGGCCGGGGTTATCCAGCCGGCGTTCGATGCGGGTCAAGTCCAGGGGTTCGCTGAACCCATTCGCCCCGCACGACCGGGGCACTGAACTCGACGCGGCGCTGTTGTAGATGCGCGAGGGCGGCGAGGCCGCGCTGATCAAGCACCAGTGTTTCGGCGACTCGTCAGACGGGGACTGACGCGGTTTAGCCGACGAGGCGGCGCAGTTCGGCGGCGTCGGAGGAGTCGAGCATGGCTGTGAACAGCAGCATCAGGCCCGGGTCGGCGCTTAGTGCCGCGAAGGTGTGGGTCTCGTCGGGGATGCCGCTGGACTCTCGGTTCCAGGCGTTTCGGAAGAGCATCACCACCCCGCGTTCGGTGTCCACCTCGATCTGATGATCGGTATGAGGGACGGCGAAAGACGGCATCGGATCAGGCTAATCGCCGGCGATGGCCGGCGCGCGGATCACTTCCTTTGCGGAATAACAGAATTCGCGACAAGGTCGTCATCGAGCTGAAGTAGGACCTCTGTCCGGAACAGATTGGGTTGGGCGGTGCTGAGAACGCGCCATTCCGGGAGCGGGCACGTTCTGGTAGCTGTCCCCGGAGAGCCTGCCCACCTGCTCCTGAGGTGGGCCGGTCGTAACGGTTCAGCTGTACAACAGGTACCCCGCCCGGCTTGCGCGGAACTGGGCGGCCGCCCGGTCCCAATCGGCC
>DAIPYT010000027.1:0-28046 GCA_036782595.1 Mycobacterium sp.
GCCTACCCCTACATCGGCGAGATCGGAACGTCGGCCGAGCCACTGCGCGAGGTGGTGCGGGTCGCGTCGACTCCGGCGCCCTAGCCCGGTAGGCCACCGGAAGCGTTGGTCAGAAATTTCGTCGCCGCATCGGGATCGAGTATGGGCCCGGGGTAACGTGGGTTGATGAATGCCCCCGGGCACTCCCATGGCACCTACATCATTCGCTCCGGCGCAGCGGCGGAGTCACGCCTTGAGCTGTTGGCCCGCATCTGCTGGCCGGCCACGGAGAAGTTCCTCCAGAGGCACGGCGCGTTCCGTGGCCGCGTGCTCGACGTCGGGTGCGGCAGTGGCGACGTGGCGATGCGGATGATCGCCGCCGGTGCGGACGAGGCCGTTGGCATCGACATCAACGCAGAGGTGGTGGCCTCTGCACAGGCACGCACCGCGGTATCGGGCTCTGCTGCCACCTTCCGCTTGGCGGGCATCGACGATGTGGGCAGCGCGGATCTTTGTGACTTCGACGTGGTCTACGCCCGGTGTGTGCTGAGCCATCTCCCTAATCCGCGAGCGGCGATGGCGGCGCTGTGGCGTGGCGTTGCCCCCGGTGGAGTCCTGATGATCGAGGATGTCGAGGTAGCGGCCACCTGGGGTTCACCACCCAGCGCCGCGCTGGCGCGCTACCGGGAGCTGTACGTGGCCGCGGCGAGCGCCAGCGGCGCGAGCCCCGCGGTCGGGGCCGAACTGGCCCGCTTCCTGCACGACCTGGGTGCCACCGAGGTGGAGGTCGACCTCACGCAGCCGGTGTTGCGCACGCCTGCGGACCAGATGATCCACGCCGCGACCATGGACGCCATCGCGAACCCGGTCATCATGCGAGGACTTGCTACCGCGGAGGAGGTCGACGGTCTCGTGCGTACGCTCATTGACTACGCGCGCGCACCTGGCACGGTCTCGACGCTCCCGCGCATCGTGCAGGTGTCCGGCCGCCGGCCGTTTTCGGGGGAGAACGCTAATCGCCCCAACCTGGTTGGCGCTTCCGGATGAGTGCCTGGGCCGTCAGTCACATTCCACCATTACTGATGTTGGCCGGACTGATCGCGCTGATCACTGGCGGCGCGCTGATGTTGCAGATGCTGTTTCGGCGGCGGTTCCCGTTGTTGCGTGGCGAGGAGCATAACGACGTCGCCAAGTTCACCTACGGCGTCATCGGATTTGTCTACGCGTTCTTCTTCGGCTTCATGGTGTCGGCGATGTGGGGGCAGATCAGCTCCGCCGATGCGGAAGCGAGGGTTGAGGGAGCTGCGGGGGTGCAACTGGCCAGGGATGCCGGGGTGTTCGGTCAGTCCGATGCAGCCCGTATCCGAACCAGCCTGCTGGTGTACGAGAAGGCCGCGATCGCGGAGTGGCCCAAAGCGGTGGCGGGCCGTTCGCCGGTAGCTGATGCCGCACTGGCCGAGGTCTATCGCGCCTATGAGCAGATCCGGCCGGAAACCGAAGTGCAGAAGGCTTTTCTGTCGACGTCGTTATCGAATCTGGACAAGGTCAGCCAGGGCCGCACTGAACGGACTTCCGAGGCGCGCACCGATACCGGACCGTCGTGGCCGCTGTGGGTGGTGTTCTACCTGACCAGTGCGATGGTGTTGGGCACGGTGATCATCTACGGGGTGCAGAAGCCGTTGATGCACTACGTGATGGTCGCGACGGTGGGAACCCTGGTGGCGGTGAACATCTTCCTTGTCGTGCAGTTGTCGCATCCGTTCCTCGGTGATCTGGGCACATCCCCGGAGCCTCTGCAGGAGGTGGTGACGGTGCTCTCCGAACTCTCCGATCGATGAGCCACTGTTGGGGTCGCTGGCATCGTGAAGTCGTGATCTCCGCGCGACAAACATCAATCCGAAAGTAAATTGCCCGTTCTGCCATCCAGTGGAATTTCGCCGGCGATCTTGCCGATCACCCGCCCCGGCCAGGCGTACGGCTGGCTATGGCGGGCAAAGAGCCGCCCGTCGGTCTCGGCCCGCAATTCCGTCTCCTCGCCAAGCGGATCGATCACCGTGGCGACGAGATCGCCCTTGTGGACCCAATCGCCCAGCCGACTGCGATAGGCGACGAGCCCGGTGACCGGCGAGCGCAGTTGCGCCATCGCCGTGAGCGCCGTAGCGCGGCAGGACAGTCGCGGGCGCCCTCCCGACCCATCGACAAAGCCGCGCCCCTGCAACATGCGTAGCAGCGCCGTGGCTTGATCGGCGGCATGCTCGGGATTGACGTCGTCATTGCAGCCCAGTTCCAACGTGGCGGCGAGGCAGGCCGGCGGAATCGGCAGACCGGGATGGTTCGCGGCCAGCGTCCACCATGGGGCGGCGCAGGCCTCATCAAACGGGGAGCCCCCCGACAGCTCTGACAGGAGCACCGCTCGCGCATCGATCGCCGCGGCGATGTCCTCGGCCGCCGGCCACAGCGCCGGGCCGACATACATGTGCGGCTCTGCCTCGTTGTCGGCGTGCAGATCGAGGACGAGGTCGGCGTCATGGGCGAGTGTCAGCAATCTATGGCGCAGATGTGCCAGTGCTCCATCGGGCTGCATGGCCGCCAGCCGCGCGGACATCGCGGCCCGGATCGTTGCGACGTTCGACGCCGCGTCCGGTCCCAGCGACAGGCTTCCGAGGTCTGACAGATCGGCATAGTTCCGGTTGAAATTCTCACCGGAACCGTTTTCGAGCCGACCGGACAGGAAGCTGGTTTCGGTCTGCGCCAGGCCGATCGGGTTTGCCTGCGGCACCAGCAGGATTTCACCGCGGACAGCGCCGCGAGCATCCGCTTCGGCCAGATGCCCGGCCAGGATGCGCAAAACCAGCATGCCGGGGAATTCGTCGGCATGCAGTCCGGCTTGCAGATAGGCCTTCCGGCCCGTCCCGGGTTCAATTCCCCGGTCGCTGCGCTCCTGCCCGCCGGGTTCAATTCCCCGGTCGCTGCGCTCCTGCCCGCCGGCTGCACCGAAGCGCAGCACGGTCAGGCTATGTGGCGAGTCCGGCAGATCGTAGTTCTGGCGCATCGCGGTTTCACTCCACCTGCGGGGTATCCGACTGCGGCGCATCCGGCACGGCGAGCGGAAGCACGGCCACGCCCGTCTCGTAATAGGCCGCACAGGCGGCGTGCAGGCGCTCTTTCAGCTTGCCTTCCGACGCCAGTGCCCCTTCGATCAAACGATGACTGGGGGGCATGTCGCGCAGTTCGATCCCCTGCGCATCGAGATACGCCGTCACGCCGGCCTCACCCAGTTCCGGCAGCTCCACGGCGGCCTCGATGACGGCGAGCGGCGAGGTCTGAGCGCGTGCGTCGGCGGTAATCGCAGGGGCGTTTGCAGCCGCTACCTCCGCATCGGAAAGCAGCGCCGCCAGTGTGGTCCCATCGAAATACATGCTTTTTCCATTCTTTTCAGTGTCACTCGTTTCACCCGTGCCGATCACGGATGCTTTCAATATCCAGATGGCCGGTGCCATCCTCATCTGAGCGATAACGCAAGGCAATGTGCGCTTCGTGTGTGACACCAGGCACGGTCACCGGACCGGCCTTGCCGACGCAGTCCTCGATCAGTTCGGCGACAAGGGTATCCAGCACGGCGGCGGAAGTGCTAACCGGCGCCAGCCGGGTGATGGTCCCGGCCGCCATGTCGATGACATCCCCTGGACCGGCAAAACACAGCCTGGTGTCGTGCGCGATGAAATCGTCCCCCGCAAGCTCGGTCTTGAGCGGATCGATCTCGACCAGCACCGCGCCGCGCGCGCCGATCGCGGTGAGTCGGCTGTTGTCGTGGTTCGCGACGACGCCGCTGTCTTCCAGAAGGCCGAGCCCGAAGCGCACGCCCTCCTCGGCGCAGGCGACGGCAAGGCGGCCGAGCCGACGCGAGGACGCCAGATTCTGGTCGACGATGGCGGCGCCGAAGAACCCCAGCCCCTCCTGGATCACCAATCCGTGCCGTCCCATATCCGAGGCAATGCCGAAGCGCAGCGCTTCGTAGGACGTGCCGCCGCCGATCATGAACCCGGACAGCGCCGAGGCCGCGCCGCTGACCCCGACGATCATCGCGCCGGCCGCCCGGGCCCGTGCAATGGCCATCAGCAGCGGCGTGACATCGCCGCGATAGAACAGGGAATCCACCAGCCTGATCTGGTTACCGCCGGTCAGGATGATGGTGCGCAATGACGCAATCTGCTCCACCAGCGCTTCATCGCGCATCCGGCGATCAACATTGTCGATGGTGACGTGCAGATCGGTCGCCTCTACGCCATGTTCACGCAAGGCCCCGATGTAGTCACGCGCGGTCGCGCGAGGCTCGGAGGAAGCGGCGGCAAGCACACCCACCGGCCCCTCACACTGCGACGCCAGTTCGGCAAGTAGCGGGCTGTCGCGGTCCAGCGGCGCCGAGCCCAGCATCATGACCCGCGCCTGCTTCCCCGGCGTCACGCCATAATCGCGCGACAACGCCGCCCGTCGGTTCTCCGCCAGTTGCGCCGCATTGAGCAGGCGCGTCTGCATGGTGGCCCGAAAATCCACCGCCGTCATGCGGAAATCACGCCCGCCGCCAGGAATGTAGGCGGCCGCACGGCCGCCCCGGCGGGATATCTCGACGCTGGTGGCGCTACCCGCCCTGGGCTCGATCGCGCGGGCGCGATCGGTCGGATATTCCTCGGGGTCCCCCAGCACCAGCCGCGCCACGAGGTCGTAGAGCGTGTAGGCGCCGAAGACGTTGCGCAGCGAGCGGGCGGGGGCCCTGTAGGTGATGTCGCGTCGGGTCACCGCCCGCTTGTCCGGACCGGGGAGGACCTCGCCCGTTTCCAGGTCGAGGGCGTCACCGTCGTCGGCATAGCTGAAACCGATGTTCTCGATCAGCCCGCCGGAGCGGTCGACTTTCGTCTCCTCGAGATCGAAGACGAAGGCACCGTATTCGCCGATCACCCGCCCGATCGTGCCCTCGACGAACAGGGCGGTGTTTTCGTCGATGCCGAAGCCACGCTTCACGCCGGACGCCTCCATGGCGACGACCAGCCGGCCGAACCGGCCGCGCTTGATGAAATGCTGGTCGACCATGCCCCACGGAAAGAATCCGAGCCCGGGCTCCAGCAGCATTCCGGGCAGGTCCGGGTCATCGACCACTCCATAGGCCGCCGCTTCCAGTGAGGTGCCACCGGAAATCATCACCTCGGACATGACGGCAGCCCCGGCACTCGACCCGGCGATCATCCCACCCTTGCGCTGCGCTTTGCGGATCGCTTTCAGCACCCGGCTTTCCCGGCCCTGTGGCGACAGTGCCGCGGTGATCAGGGCCTGGTCGCCACCGGTGAAATAGACGCTGCCATAGTCCTCGACGAGATCAGCGATCGCCTTGTCTTGCGCGGCCGCCGCCGCCCCGGCGCCGTGAACCCCGGCCAGTACGGCATCGAATCCGTAGGCGCCGAACACGCCGACGGTTTCGGCGCCGACCTCCTCAGGCACCGACGACGCTGTCGCGAAGACGACGATTCTTCCGCCAGCCATACGGCGCATCTCGTCGTAGATGGCGGCGTTGTCATCCTCCAGCCGGCCACCGATGATCGCCAGTTTCGGGTGCAAATCACCCACGATGAGCGAATGAGACTCGGCCACGTCTCCCTGTCATGTCGCCGGAACGATCAGCACACCACGATCATCCGAGGTGAGAACGAAGCCATCGGGAACACCAAAGGTGGATGCTGCCAGACGCTTTGCGACGGGTTCCGGCTCGGTCGCGGTGAATTTCGGGGTGAAGTGAACGATCCGCTTCCAGCAGCGCGTGATCGCCTCGCAGAAGAACAACACCAAATCGTCGGGTTGCGCCTGTGAAAGCGCCGCATCGAGGGCCTTGTCCTCCTCCTCGATGATGGTGATCGCCTCGGGCGCGACGCCCTCGGCAATCAGGGCGGCGCGCATCAGCTTCGGAATTTCGTCGGGCCCGCGATCACGCAGATTGTCGTCGCGGTGGCAGATATAGGTGTCGAAATGGCCGGCGACCTTCGCCGCGATAGCCGCCACGTCCTCGTCGCGCCGGTCACCCGGGCAGGTCACGCCGACGATCCTTCGCCCGCGCGGCTTGAGCCCGTCGACCAGGTCGACCATTGCCCCCACCGCCGCCTCGTTGTGCCCGTAGTCGAGGATCACCCGGAAACCGTGTTCGTCGAACACATTCATCCTCCCCGGGCTCTGGAAGAAACTGTTCTCAAAGGTGCGCAGTCCGGTGCGGATCTGATCCAGTGTCTTGCCGAGCGCATAGGCCATGCCGGCGGCGAACATGGCGTTTTCGACATTGTGCAGCGCCTTGCCTTCCAGCGTCGCACGGACGAGGTGGGTCCAGATCAGGGGCATCTGTCGGCCATTGTCGTAAATCACGATCTGGTCGCCGTTCAGCCCCTGCTCAAGAACGATCGCGGGCTTGCCGAGTCGGATGTGCTCACGCACCAGTTCATGCTCGGGATTGCGCGTCACATACATGACCTGCTTGGCGGGTGAGAAGGCCGCCATTTTCAGCGTCTGGTCGTCGTCGGCGTTCAGCACCACCGTGCCGCGGGTGACTTCCGCGATGACGCGTTTCACCCGGGCAAGACCGTCGAGGGTGTCGACGCCACCCAGGCCCAGATGGTCCGACGTCACGTTCAGTACCGCGCCCACATCGCAAAAGTTGAAGCCGAGGCCGGAGCGGACGATGCCGCCGCGCGCCGTCTCCAGGACTGCGATATCGACCGAAGGATCGCGGAGCACCATCTTGGCGGAGACCGGCCCGGTCATGTCGCCCTTGACGGTCACGTTGCCGTCGATCACCACGGCGTCGGTCGAGGTCTGCCCCACCACATGGCCCGCCATTTTCAGGATGTGCGCCAGCATGCGCGAGCACGTGGTCTTACCGTTCGTTCCGGTCACGGCGGCGATGGGAACGTGCGCCTGGGTGCCGGGCGGAAAGAGCATGTCCATGATCGCTCCGCCCACGTCGCGCGGCGTGCCCTCGGAAGGCGCGATATGCATGCGCAGGCCGGGCCCCGCATTGATCTCGCAAATGCCGCCCCCGGTCTCGCGATAGCTCTTGGTGATGTCGGTGGTCAGGAAATCCACGGCGCCGACATCGAGCCCGATTGCCTGGATCGCCCGCTCGGCCATCAGCTTGTTGTCGGGATGGATCGTGTCGGTGACATCCACCGCCGTTCCGCCCGTCGAGATATTCGCGGTCTTGCGCAGATACACCTCCTCGCCCTCGGCGGGGATCGTCTTTTCGGTGTAGCTCTTTTCCTCGAGCAAGCGCCTGGCCTGATCGTCGAGTTCCAGTCGCGTCAGCACGTTTTCGTGCCCGACGCCGCGGCGAGGGTCCTGATTGACGATATCCACGAGCTCGGCGACGGTGTGGTGCCCGTCGCCCTTCACATGACCCGGCACCCGGCGTGCTGCCGCGACGAGCTGGCCATTGACCACCAGAAGCCGGTGGTCGTCGCCGCGCAGCATGGTCTCCACCACCACCGCCGATCCTTCGGCATCGGCGGCCTCGAAGGCGGTGGCGATGCCGTCCTCGGCGGTGATGTTGACGGTGACGCCCCGACCGTGATTGCCGTCGAGCGGCTTGACGACGACGGGATAGCCGATGCGTTCGGCGGCCCCCAACGCCTCGTCCTCGCTGTAGACCAGCTTCTGCCTCGGCACGGGCAGACCGAGATCGGCAAGGATCGTGTTGCAGAGGTTCTTGTCCGAGGCGATTTCGACAGCGATGTGTGAGGTTCTCGACGTCAGCGCCGCCTCGATCCGCTGCTGATACTTGCCCTCGCCGACCTGGATCAGGCTGGCATCATTCAGCCGATAGACCGGAATGTCGCGGGCTTGGGCTGCACGTACCAATTCCATGGCCGAGGGCCCGAGAGAATGCCGGTCGGCGTAGGACAGGAAATCTTCGACGTTGTCGTGGAGGTCGGGAGCCTCCCCCCCATCCTCAATGTCGGCGCGGGCGATGGCTGCGAGCATGTCGCAGGCGACCTCGCCGGCCTCGATACCGATGTCCTCATTGCTGTAGCTGTAGAACACCTCGACAAGATCTGGATCGTCCGTCGATTCCGACCACGCCAGTGTGCCGTCAATGCCGGCGGCATGCTGAAGCGCCAAAGCCAGCCTTGCGACCAGATCGCCGACTGTCAGTCCCTCGCCGGCGTGCAACGGGGCAAGCCACTCAGCCTTTTTCAGTGCAAGTTCCGGCAGCACCGCTGCCAATCGGTCGATAACGCCCGTCCCCAGGCCCGTGAGGGTTTCCGCATAACTCGGCTTGACGTCCAGCTTGAGCCGGATCACCGCCTCCCGCGCATGAACGTTGGGACCGACATAAACCGAGAGGGAGTTGATATCCATTGGGGCATCCTCACCAAGCGTCGGGCATCCACACGGGAACGCGGTCGGACTTCAGTCGCGCAACGCGATGGAGGGTATTCCAACATGCGGGACGGTAATCCGCAGGACTTGAGCATCACGGGGGGTGCGTCATCGTTCGACAGGCGCGCTGAGCGGTTAGGGCCGATAATGCTTGGACCCAATCCAGGAGAAGCATATGGCGGCGTCGTCGATCGGCCTGATCCAGCAGATGCTGCGGCGACGGCCCGTCATTGACGCGCCCGTGGCCCACGGCGCCTCCGATCATCTGAAACGCAGTATCGGTGCGTTTCAACTCACGCTGTTCGGTGTGGGCGCCACCGTCGGCACCGGCATCTTCTTCGTGCTGTCCGAGGCGGTTCCCAAAGCCGGTCCCGGGGTTGTCGCCTCATTTGTGATCGCCGGAATCGCCGCTGGACTTGCCGCGCTCTGCTATGCCGAACTCGCCTCAGCCGTGCCGGTTTCCGGGTCCACCTACTCCTACGCCTACATCACTCTCGGCGAGCTGGTCGCAATGGGTGTGGCGGCCTGCCTGCTGCTCGAATACGGCGTATCCGCCGCCGCGGTCGCGGTGGGCTGGAGTCAGTACGTCAACAAGCTGCTCGATAACTTCTTCGGCCATCATCTGCCCCAGGCCCTGTCGGCTGCGCCGTGGGGTGAGTCATCCCCGGGGATCATCAACCTTCCCGCTGTCGTACTGGTCGGGTTGTGTGCTGCCCTTCTCATCCGTGGAGCCAGCGAGTCGGCGAAGGTCAACGCCATCATGGTGCTGATCAAGCTCAGCGTTCTGGGGATGTTCGCCGCCATCGCCTTCACGGCCTTCGACGCCGATCGGTTCGCTGAGTTCGCGCCCTTCGGTGTCGCCGGAATCGGCGCGGCGGCCGGCACGATCTTCTTCTCCTACATCGGCCTGGATGCGGTGTCCACCGCCGGTGACGAAGTCAAGAATCCTCAGAAGACCATGCCCCGGGCGATCATCGCCGCGCTGGTGACCGTGACAACGGTCTATGTGGTGGTCACGGTGGCCGCACTCGGCGCGCAGCCCTGGCAGGATTTCGAGGGCCAGGAAGCCGGCCTGGCCACCATTCTCGATCGCGTCACCTCAGGCAACTACTGGGGCACGGTCTTGGCAGCCGGCGCAGTGATCTCCATCTTCTCGGTCACCCTCGTGGTCCTGTACGGCCAGACCCGAATCCTGTTCGCCATGGGCCGGGACGGTCTTCTGCCCCCGATGTTCGCCAAGGTCAACCCACGCACCCAGACGCCGGTGAACAACACCATCATCGTCGCCGTGGTGGTGAGTATTCTCGCCGGCTTCGTCCCGCTGGGCTATCTGGCCGACATGGTGTCCATCGGCACCCTGGTCGCGTTCATCGTCGTGTCCGTCGGCGTCGTCATCATGCGGGTGCGCGAACCCGATCTACCGCGCGGATTCAAGGTGCCCCTCTACCCCGTCACACCCGTCTTGTCGGTCCTGGCGTGTGGGTACATCCTGTTCAGCCTGCGCTGGTACACCTGGTTGGCGTTCGCCGGTTGGGTCTTCGTGGTGCTGGTGTTCTACTTCGCCTGGGGCCGCCATCACAGTGCGTTGATCGATGGCGGTGACGGAGTGATCTCCGATGCCGACGACAGTGAGGTTCTGGCGCGGCCGGATCAGTGAGTCAGCGGACCGGAGCCCAGGCGTCCCAGGCTTCCCCGAAATCCAGGGTGTACTGCTGTATCGGCTCGACGGCCACGCTCTCCCGGAACCCTTCGCGTTTGCCCCACGAGTCGGAGACCAGGAAGTCGTAGTTCCGCCAGGACAGGAAGTAGGACTCCGGGATCGGCTGACCCTCATTCTCCGGCGCCAGCACGGCGACGGCGAACAACCCGATCGCCGCGGTGGCGCGTAACCACAGCCGGCCGTTGGCGATGGTGAACATCGATACGCCCTCGGCGTGCGGATCCACCTGGCAACCGGCCGGCATTGAGGATTCGTCGCCGTGCAGGTAGCGGTAGACGGCGTACATCAGGTCGGCGATGTCGGGCCGCCCATCTGGCTGGTCGCTGGCGATCGGCAGCGGGAATCGTGAGTCGGCCATGTCGATATCGCCGGCGGCCATCGTGCCGAAGATGTCGACGTCATCTCGCAGGGTCTGTCGAAACGCCGAGGCCTCGTCGAGTGCCGGATACCGCTTGTCGGCGGTCTTGTTGAGTGCCTCGGTGGCATGCCACAGCGCCGGGCGCCACTCCCCGGCGCTCCAGTGATCAAGGCCGCTGCGAACTTCATCCCCTACGGTCATGGTTGCTGACCCTAGGCGATGGTCAATCCGCCGTCGACCACGACCGTCTGACCGGTGACATAACCCCCGGCCGGTGAGGCCAACCAGACCGCGGTGGCGGCCAACTCGGTGGCGTCGCCCAGTCGGCCCATGACGACTCGCGGCATGAGCGAGTCAAGGTAGCCAGGCTTGAGTTCGTCGGTCATCTCGCTGGCGAAGAACCCAGGCGCCAGCGCATTGACCCGGATGCCTTTGCGGCCGCTCCACTGCTGCGCCAGGTCCCGGGTCAGCCCGATCACCCCCGCCTTGGATGCGCTGTAGGCCGCCTGCGGCAGACCGGCGGTGGTCAGCCCCAGCACGCTGGCGATGTTGATGATCGAACTGCCCGGCGCCATGACCCGTCCGCAGGCCTGCGCCATCCAGTACGAGCCGTTGAGGTTCACGTCGATCACCGAGCGGAATTCCTCGGCGGTTTCCCGGGTGGCGGGCACCGCGGTGCCAACCCCGGCGTTGTTGATCAACACATCGACCCGGCCGAACTCGGCGACGGCGGCATCCACCAAATGCTGGCACTGTTCGGGGTCGGCCACATCGGTCTTGCGGGTGTACACCCGCCGGCCCGCCTCCTCCACCAGCGCGGCGGTTGCCGTCATCTTCTCCACCCGGCGCGCCCCGAGTACCAGATCGGCACCAGCCTCGGCGAACGCCCGGGCGAAGGACACTCCCAGACCGGAAGACGCGCCGGTGACGATGACGACCTTTCCGTCGAGCCGGAAAAGATCGAGAAGACTCACTTGGCGTCTCCCGACGGATTGCGCAGCACCTGCCGGGCGATCGCGTACTTGTGCACCTCGGTGGGTCCGTCGTAGAGCCGGAAGGCCCGGATGTCGGAGAAGATCATCCCGACCGGGGTCTCATCGGAGATGCCCATTCCGCCCAGGACCTGCACGCAGCGGTCGGCGACTTTGAACAGCTCCTCGGAGACGTAGGCCTTCACCATCGAACTTTCGTGCCGGCCCTTGGCTCCGCTGTCCAGCGTCCAGCACGCCCACCAGATTCCCAACCGGCACTGCTGGATCGCAATCTCGTTGTCGGCCAACATGAAACTCACACCCTGATGCTCGGCCAGCGGCTTGCCGAAGGCGGTCCGGGTGCGGGCGTGCTCGAGGGCGATGGACTGCGCCCGTTCGGCGGCGCCCAGCCAGCGCATGCAGTGGGTGAGCCGGGCCGGAGCCAGCCGCATCTGGGCGTAGCGCAGGGCTTGGCCGACCTCGCCGAGCACCGCCGAGGCCGGCAATCGCAGGTCGTTGAACCGCACCACTCCGTGGCCCTGCACGTAGTTGCGGTCCATGGTGTTCATGACCCGTTCGAGCTCGATGCCGGGGGTATCCCCGTGACACAGGAACAGCGTCGGTCCGTCAGCTCCGTGCGCATTCGGCGCCACCCGCGCCATGATGATCCACGTCTTGGCCCCGTCCGCGCCGGTGATGAGCCACTTGAGGCCGTTGATCACGTACTCGCTGCCGTCGAAGACGGCTTCGGTCTTCAGCTGGCCGGGATCCGATCCGGCTCCGCCGGGTTCGGTCATTGCGAACACCGACCGCTGCCTACCGTCGATCACCGGGACCAGAAACTCCTCGGCCTGAGCCTCATTGGCGATCTTGGACAAGATGAACATGTTGCCTTCGTCGGGGGCGGCGCAGTTCATCGCCACCGGGCCCAACGTCGACCATCCGGCTGCTTCGAAGAGCACCGCCTGTTCGCGGTGCGACGGCTCCCAGCCGCCGAACCGTCGCGGCGCCTGGACGGTGAGAAGGCCCGCCTTGCGGGCCAATTCGACCATCTCGTCGCGCATCTCTTCGTTCGGTCCGTGTCGGGTCAGTCGCGGATCACGTTCGAAGGGAACGATCTGCTCTGTGACGAACGCCCGGATCTCGTCGCGGCGCGCCGCGAGTTCCGCCGGTATCTCGAAGTCGATCATTCAGGCTCCCTCCATGATTGCCACGGCACGCTCGAAGAGCCGCACGGTGGCGGTGTGCAGCACATCGCCGATCTCCTTGGGCGCCTTGCCCGCAGCCGCGCGTGCGTTGGAGCCCTCCAAGATGATTCCGAGTTTGAAGCAGGCCATCACCGCGTACCAGTCGATGTCCGACAGATCTCGGGTGGTGTTGGCCGCGTAGCGATCCACCAGTTCCTCAGGGGTGGCCAGGCCTCCGGCGGCCATTAACTGGTTGGGCAGCACCGGTTCGTGGCCGGGCCGGTACCAGGTCGCCAACATCCAACCCAGGTCCAGCAGTGGGTCGCCGATCGTGCACATCTCCCAGTCCACGATCGCCACCACCTCCGGGCCGGTGGGAGAGAACATCACATTGGCGGCGTGGTAGTCGCCGTGCATGATGCCGGGTGAGAAGGTGGCGGGCTGACGCTCGCGCAGCCAGCCGGCGACGGCGTCGACGTCGCCGATATCCGGGCCGGAATAGTTCTCGAACGCCGAGTAGGACTCGAGCTCTGAAAGCCACCGCGGCACTTGACGATCCAGGAAGCCTTCCGGCTTGCCGAAGTCGCCGAGTCCCACCAAGCGGTAATCGAGGGCGCCGAGTCGTGCGGCGGCGTCGGCCATCGACAAACCCATCTCGTGCCGGACTCGCGAGTCGTGCGCGTGCAGGTCCGGCAGCTCCGAGCCGGCGTTGAAGCCGTCGACCGGTTCCATCAGGTAGAAGACCGCGTCACCGAGCACGTCGGTGTCCTCGCACACCGCGATCAGCGGCGCGTGCGGCACATCGGTGCCGGCCAGAGCCGTCAGCACGCGGGTTTCGCGCAGAATCACCGAGTTGCTCACCGGGCGCAGATGCCGCGGCCCACGACGGAACACGTAGTCGCGTCCGGACCGCCGCAGCCGCAGCATGATGTTCTGCGTTCCGCCGGTGATCTCCGCGACGTCGGTGATCAGACCCTCCCCGAGGCCCTGTTGGGACATCCAGGCCGCAACCTTGGCCAGATCCGCGGTCATACCGTGGTTGGAGTCCACGCAGGCGAAGCTACCTCACCGTTGATAGGCGGACTCTCTCGACCACGGCAAACGGCTGTCGATGGTGTAGAAGATCGCCCAGCCCACCAGTGTGCCCAGTGCGATGGACAGGATGGCCGACCCGGTGGCCGCCAGGCTTGTGGAGTTGTCGCCGGCCGCGGCCTGACCCACCGCAACGAAACTGAGTGCGCCGGGCACCAGCGACCAGAACGCGGCCAGCAGCATGACGATGGGCGGTGGCGAGGTCTTGATCCGGGAGGCGAGCATGGCGAACGGAACCGACAGGAACGCACCGACGAATCCGGAATGGCTGGCCGACATCACCGTCCCGGCCGCCGCCTGGGCGAGCAGTGCCACCGCGATCGAGGCCATCAGCCAGAACAGTGAACCCGGCGGCGCGGACAGGTAGATGTACAGGCCGATGGAGACCACGACGATGGCTACATACAGCGACCAGCCGCCCATCAGCGTCGACTGTGTGGGGGCTTCCACCCACCCGGCGACGTGCAGGCCGATGGCCACTCCGAAGATCAGCATTGCCAACTGGGACATGCCGTAGATCAGCCGGCTGGAACCGGAGACGATCTGCGAACTGGCCAGTTCCATCGCGCCGATGGTCAGCGACATACCCGGCAGGGTGGCGACCAGCGCAGGACTGATCACCCGCAGCAGTCCGTCGTTGGCGGTGGCATCGAGGAACTTGATCGCCAGGACCGTGACGGCCATCGCCGCCAACGTCGGCAGAATCGGTGTCAGCGACGGGAATGGGCGGCTCATCTGGACGATCGCACCGACGACCAGGCCGAGGATCAGGTACGCCGGTAGCGCCGACCACGTCGGATTGATCACCATGCCGAAACCGATTGTGGTGATGGCGTATCCGATGATCGTGCCGAGACTGCCGAATCGGGCAGGCATGGTGCGGGCCTTCATGACCGCGGCCACCGCTGCCTTCGGACTGATGGCGCCGGCGGCCGCGAGGCTGGCGATGTCGTCGATCCGCCCGGCCGCGTCGAGTTGCAACGACGATCGGGTCGACCCCTCGATCTGGTAGCCCTCGTCGCCGATCTGGATCATCACCATCGTCGGTAGCGCCACTACCCGCACCGGCCGGGTGGTGTAGCGCCGGGCGATCTGCTCCAGCCGCGATTCGACGATGGGTGTGGGCTGGGACACCTCGACAAGCGCAATACCGATCTCGCGCAGCATCGCCGCGACCTCCCGCGGGTCGTGGGTGTCCGGCGGGGCAAGCGGAGCGGGTGGGGACTTGCGGAGTGCATCGATGATGCGGCGCCGACGCTGGATCACGGGGTGGTCGCCTGCGGGGCCTGCGTTTCCTGCCGCATCTTTGCGCCCTGCCACGGCCAGTAGCCGGTGACCTCCAGTTGCAGCGAGTAGCTCAGGAAGGTCCGGATCAGCACGATGCCGCCCAGCACCGCGACGGTCTTGGGTTCGGGGGTGACGGCGACGGTCCGGATGATGTCGGCGGCCACCAGGAATTCCAGACCGAGCAGGATCGACGCGCCGAGTTGCCGGCGAAAGGGCCGGTAGGCATCCATTTTGCGGCTCAGGTTGACCGCGGCGTTGGCTGCCGCGACGAGAGCGCCGACGGCGATGACGCAGACGCCGACGGCGTCTATCGACTTGCCGACGATCTCGATGAATTCTGTGAGGCCCATCGACGGAGTGTAGGAGGCTCTCGGGTTCAAAGCGGACACATAGCGATGACGCAGGGTCGGCCCATGGCACCTCGCGGGGGTGACGGAACTGGCCCGTGCGCCTGCCGCGAGGTCCGCGACGGGCGTCCTAATCCCGCCTCAGTGCGGCCACCGCCGCCCGGTTGGTCTCGAAGACTTTGTGCCCCTGGAACAAACCCATCCGCTCGAGATTGGCGCGCAACTGCGGACGCACCCGTGAATAGGCGAAGGTGATGCCCTTGCCCTGCAGCCACTGCAACTCCTTGGCCAATGCCTCGGCGCCGGTGACGTCGACGTCGCTCACTCCCTCCATGTCGAGGATGAACGCCGAAACCGGATGCGCTGCCTCGCGTACCGAACGGCGAATCGCGCTGCTGAGGGTCTGCGCGTTGCCGAAGAAGATCGGTGCGGCGAAGCGCATGGCGATCACCCCGGGTACCGTCTCGCCACCGCCGCCCTCGGACGCTGTCAGCGATACGTGTGGGTCATCGGAGCCCTGCAGAACATCAACCGCCGGGTGGGCGGCCTTGCGCAGCAGATTGATCAGCGAGAGCATGAACGCGAGCACGATCCCGGACAGCGGTCCGATCAGTATCACACCGGTGAAACACGTTGCTGCAATGGCAGTTTCGAATTTCGAAAGCCGCCACAGGTGGCGCAGCTCCCCAATCCCGATCAGTTTGGCCACCGAGACACCGACGATCGCCCCGATCGCGGGGGAGGGGATGTCGGCCAACAGGTCGGCGCCGAAGATCAACAGCAGCAGCGCGCCGGCCGCCATGACCAGCAGCGGCAATTGGGTGCGGGATCCGGACTGGTCCATGGCCGCAGCCCTCGATGTGGAGGAGCCGATGGTGAACCCCGAGGACAGTCCGGAGGCGAGGTTGGCGGCGCCGAAGGCCAGTAGGTCGCGGTTGGGGGAGGTGGTGTAGCCGTACTTGTCGGCGTAGGACCGCGCCAGCAGTAGGCCCTCGCCGACGGTGACTGTGGTGATGGCCAGCGCCGGCAGGACCACCGCCACCCAGTCATGCCAGTCCAGCCGGGGGAACGCCAGCACCGGCGGTCCGGACGGCACCGACCCGAGTACGGCAACGCCGTGGCCGGGCAGATGCAACATCGTCGAGGCGACGGTGGCGGCCACCAGCACGATCAGCGCCCACGGCACCGCGGGCAGCCGGCGGCGCGCGGGCAGCAGGACGGCGATCACGGCGATGCTGAGCCCCAGCGACCACCAGTGCACCGACCCCAGGCCGGTGATCAGTTGTGTCAGGCGTTCGAAGAACTCCGCGCCGCTGTCCACTTTGACGCCCATCATCTTGGCGATCTGGCTGAGCAGAATGTCGCATGCCAGGCCGCCGACGAAGCCGATCAGGATGGGCTTGGACAGGAAGTCGGCGAGGAAGCCCAGCCGGAACACCGAGCAGGCCACGAACAGCAGGCCGCCGACGATTGCCTGCGCGGCTGCCATCGCCGCGTAATGCTCCGTGCCGGCGACGGCGACCCCGCCCAGTGCCGAACCCACCAGGGCTGCGGCGGCCGCGTCCGGTGCGGCCACCAGGTGCCGCGAGGAAGCCAATAGCGCGAACACCACAGATGGCAGCACCAGCGCATAGAGACCGGCCGACGGCGGCAGGCCCGCGATCTGCGCGTACCCGATGTTCAGCGGCAGCGCGATCGCCAGCAGCGTGATCCCGGCCAGCACCTCCGTGCCGACATTGCGTCGGGTCAGGCCGGGGAACAGGGTCCGGCGGGCAGGAGCGAAGCGACTCGGGAAATGGTCCGGCATCGGCGCAATCATGGCGCAGTGCCTCTGATTGAGGGGACAATTCCGGAATGGACCACAAAACCCCGACACCGGTGATCGAAGCCCTCAACCGCGGGCATGTCGCCGCGTTGCCGTTTGACGACACCCGTGATTTCGAGGACGCCGACCGGGGCTTCATCGGCGCGCTGGAACCCTGTGTGGTCACCGCAGCCGACGGCCGGGTGGTGTGGGACAACGACGCCTACGGCTTCTTGCACGACGATGCGCCGCCGTCGGTGCATCCCAGCCTGTGGCGCCAATCCGCTTTGTGCGCCAAACAGGGTCTCTACGAGGTTGTCGAAGGTATCTATCAGGTCCGCGGGCTGGACCTGTCCAACATCACCTTCATCGAGGGCGACACCGGGGTGATCGTCATCGACCCGTTGGTGTGCACCGAGACCGCCGCCGCCGCACTGGGTTTGTACCGCAAGCACCGCGGCGATCGCCCGGTCACCGCAGTGATCTACACCCACAGCCACGTCGATCACTTCGGCGGGGTGCTGGGGGTCACCACCCAGGCCGACGTGGACGCCGGGAGGGTTCCCGTACTGGCGCCGGAGGGGTTCATCGGACATGCCGTGCAGGAGAACGTCTATGCCGGCACCGCGATGACACGGCGGGCCGCCTACATGTACGGCACGGCACTGCAGCGCGGGACTCACGGACAGGTCGGCTGTGGTTTGGGCCAGGCGCCGTCGACCGGCGAGGTGGCCATCATCGTCCCCACCATCGATATCACCACGACCGGGGAGACCCACACCTTCGACGGTGTGGAGATCGAGTTCCAAATGGCGCCCGGTACCGAGGCGCCGGCCGAGATGCACTTCTATTTCCCTAGGTTCCGCGCGCTGTGCATGGCCGAGAACGCCACCCACAACCTGCACAACCTGCTGACCTTGCGCGGTGCGCTGGTTCGTGACCCGCACGCCTGGTCGGGCTACCTGACCGAGGCCATCGACACCTTCGCCGACCGCACCGACGTGGTATTCGCCTCGCATCACTGGCCCACCTGGGGCCGCGAGCGGATCGTGGAATACCTTTCCCTGCAACGGGATTTGTACGCCTACCTGCATGACCAGACGCTGCGTCAGCTCAACCAGGGCTACACCGGTATCGAGATCGCCGAGAACTTCGCCATGCCGCCCGCGCTGGAGAAGGCCTGGCACACCCACGGGTACTACGGCTCGGTCAACCACAACGTCAAAGCGGTCTACCAGCGCTACATGGGCTGGTTCGACGGCAACCCCGGCCGGCTGTGGCCGCACCCGCCGGAGCAGGCCGGTCCGCGTTACGTCGCCGCGATGGGTGGTATCGACCGGGTGGTCGAAATAGCCCGGGAGGCTTTCGAGGCCGGTGACTATCGTTGGGCGGCAACGCTGTTGGACCATGTCGTGTTCACCGACGAGAACCATGCCGGAGCCCGGACGCTGTATGCCGACACCCTCGAACAACTGGGTTATGGCGCGGAGTGCGCCACCTGGCGCAACTTCTTCCTGTCCGGTTCCACCGAACTACGAAACGGCAATTTCGGTACGCCGGTGAGCACCAGCGCCCCGACCATGCTCAGCCAGCTCACCCCGGAGCAGATGTTCGACATCCTGGCCATCTCGGTCGACGGTCCGAGGGCCTGGGATGTGGACATGGCGCTGGACGTGACTTTCGCCGACCTGGATACCAACTACCGGCTCACGCTGCGCAACGGCGTGCTCGTCTACCGCAAGCGTCCGGCCGACCCCGACTCGGCCACCGCGACGGTGACGCTGGCCGCCAAGATGCGCCTGATGGCGGCGGCGATGGGTGATGTGAGCTCACCGGGGCTGGAGGTCAGCGGCGACGCCGGTGCGCTGCAGACACTGATGGGGGTGCTGGACAAACCGGACCCGGGCTTCAACATCGTGACGCCCTAGCGCTACCTAGCCGCTGTACCTAGCCGGTCTCGCCCGGCTCAGCCTTGCGGCTGGATATAGCCGACGGGATTCACCGACTGCAGCCGGTCGTTGAGTTGCAACGCCATCGCCTGGCGACCGATCGCCAGCACACGGAGGGTGTCCTCCTGGAATTGGATCTGGCCGTCCGCAACCTGCAGGCCACGCACCAGTTCCTTGATTTCGTCAGAGAGCGTGTTGAAGTCGTATTGCCTGTTCTCGAAGGTGAGAATGGGCTGCTCTCCAGGCGGCTCGGATCCCAGGGGGGGCACGTCCAAGATCTCCACGCTGTAGACCTTAGCGTGGAGGGGACACACCGGACCCGGGCTTCAGCATCCTCACGCCGTGAGTTAGGAACTACCGATGAACAATCACGTGAACCTCAGTGCCGACGAGAGATCGCTGGTCGACCAGACTGCCCCGGAGGCGCTGGCCCGGATGGACGAGAAGTCGGTCAAGGACCTGCAAAGCCGGCTGCGCAAGATGCGGGATAAGAACTTCGACCTGTTGCGGCGTCAGGGCGCGGCACGGGTGGAGGCCGAGGGCGGCCGCGGCGCGGCCGAGCAGGCCAACCAGAAGCGCGGCGACAAGGTCGATGTGCTCGACGACGCACTGGCTCGAGTCGGCGAGCGCCTCGATGCCCTCCGTGACGATGACTAGGACGATGACTAGTCAGACGACAACTGGTGACGACTGCTAGTTAGGGGAATCCACCGTCGGCGTGCAGGATTGCGCCGGTGGTGTAACTCGAGGCGTCCGACATCAGAAACAGTGCCGCCCCGACGATCTCGGCCGGTTCGCCGGCCCGCTGCAGTGCGTACTCGGCGAACGGATTCGCGTCCCCGAAGTTCCACGCCTTGCTGATATCGGTGAGGAACGGCCCGGGCATCAGGGTGTTCACCCGCACCGTCGGGCCGTAGGCCTTGGCCAGCCCCTCGGTGAGCGCATTGAGTCCGGCCTTGGCGGCGGCATAGGGCAGATAGAACGGCTGCGGCCGCAGCGAGCCGTGTGTGCTGACGTTGATGATCACCCCGCCGCCACCGGCGACCATGCGTTCACCCACCAAGGTGGACAGTCGGAACGGCCCTTTGAGATTCAGATTGAGCACCGTGTCGAAGAGCTTCTCGGTGACGTCGGTCAGCGAGCCGAAGGTCGGTGACATACCGGCGTTGTTGACCAACACGTCGAGTTTGCCGAATCGCTCGTAGACGGCATCGACCAGACCGTCGAGCTCATCCCAACGTCCCACATGCACGCCGTACGGCATTGCGGCGCGGCCCGTTTCGGCCTCGATCTCAGCAGCGGTGGCCACGCAGTTGTCATACTTCCGGCTGGCGATCACGATGTCGGCGCCGCAGCGCGCCGCGGCGAAGGCCATCTCCCGGCCCAGCCCGCGGCTACCACCGGTCACCAGTACCACCCGGTCGGTGAGGTCGAAGAGTTGGTCGGCGTACCCCATAGGTCACCCTAGCGCCGGGACTGCGCCGGGTGGTTAGGCTGCGCCCATGCAGCTGCTCCTTGTCCGGCACGCGCTGCCGCTGCGCACCCAGGCCGGAGAGGGTTCGGATCCCGAGCTGACCGAGGCCGGCTGGGAACAGGCTCGCCGGCTGCCCGCCGCACTGTCGCGGTATCCGATCAGCCGACTCGTCAGCAGCCCTCAGCGCCGAGCCGTGCAGACCGCCGAACCGGTTGCCGCGGCCACCGGCCTGGCCATCCATACCGATGAGCGTCTCGCCGAGTATGACCGCGGGCTGTCCCACTACATCCCGCTGGAACAAGTCCGCACCGAGCGTCCGGGCGACTGGGAGCGGATGTCGCGGGGGCAGCTTCCCCCGGGGGTTGATGCCGAGGCATTCCGCGCCCGGGCGTGGGACGGGCTCCGGGACATCGTCACTGCCGCCGGACACGATCAGACCGTCGCGGTGTTCAGCCACGGTGGGGTGATCAACGTGGTGCTGCACGAGGTGCTCGGCACCGCCAACCCGCTGTCATTCCCGATCGACTACGCCTCGATCACAGTGCTTCGGTACTCCCGCAAAGGCAGTTTCACCGTGGGCGGGGTCAACGGCATCGAGCACGTGTGGGATCTGTTGCCCCATCGGCTGCGGTGAGGCGCCTACCCCTTGAGGGCGAACTGCAGATTCTTCTTCGCCACCCGGCGCAACTGGAACATGCGTGCCGCGCTGACCAGCCCGGTGATCAGCCCGCCGGCCACCGCAGCGAGCAGTATCGCCACGCCCAGGGGCAGGGTCCAGTGCCAACTCAAGAAGGTGAAGTCCGTCGACGCGGTGTTCTGTGCGATGAAGATCAGCAGCACGATGAGAACCAGGAACCCCGCGATCAGCGACGACCACAGGGCCGCCGCGCGGGTGAACTTGACGTCTTCGACCTCCCCGCCGGGCGTCGCTTTGGGCATCGGCTTGGGATCCGGGGCCGGGGGCAGTGCCGGCTCAACCGGCTCACCCGGCGAAACATGCGGTTCGCGGCTCATGACGTCATCTTTGCCTGTCCCGGACGGGAAGGAAACAACCAAACCAACAACGGGACGGTAACGGAAGTGCGCAAAGGTTAGGGTCAAGCTGACAGGGCGGACAACAGGGAGAAGACGACGTCGATGAAACCGTCGCTACGCAGGCTGTTCTCAGCCGCCGTGACGATGCTCGTCCCAGTGGCCGTCCTCACAGCCGGTTGCGGGAGTTCCAACCCATTGGGCGGGGGAGCGGCTTCCGGGGACCTGAAGTCGGTGGTGATCGGCTCCGCGGACTTCCCCGAATCCAAGATCGTCGCAGAGATCTACGCCCAGGCACTGCAGGCCAACGGTTTCACCGTGGTCAAACAGTTCGGGATCGGCAGCCGCGAGACCTACATCCCCGCCCTGCGTGACCACTCGATCGATCTGATCCCGGAGTACACCGGAAACCTGCTGCAGTACTTCAACCCCAAGAGCCCGGCCTCCAAACCCGGTGACGTCGAGTTGGCGCTGCACCGGTCGCTGCCCGGCGATCTGTCCATCCTGAACCCCGCCCCCGCCGACGACACCGACACCGTGACCGTCACAGCGGCCACCGCGCAGCGGTGGAACCTCAAGAGCATCGCCGACCTTGTGCCGTACGCCGCAGAGGTGAAGTTCGGGGCACCCTCTGAGTTCCTCAACCGGGACCGGGGCCTGCCCGGACTCAAAGCCAAATACGGACTCGACATCAAGCCCGACAATTTCGTCTCGATCAGCGACGGCGGCGGGCCGGCCACCGTCAAGGCGCTCTCCGGTGGAACCGTCACCGCCGCAAACATCTTCAGCACCTCCCCGGCGATTCCGCAGAACAAGTTCGTGGTGTTGGAAGATCCCAAGAACGTCTTCTTGCCTGGAAACGTTGTGCCCCTTGTTAGTTCGCAGAAGATGTCTGAGGACCTCAAGAAGGTGCTGGACGCGGTCTCGGCGCGGCTCACAACCCAGGATCTGACGGAATTGAACGCGTCGGTGTCCGGTAACTCCGGAGTCGACCCCGACGAAGCCGCCCGCCAGTGGGTTGCCGTCAACGCCTTCAACACGCCGATCGGCAAGTAGATGATCACGTTCAGCGGCGTCACCAAGCGCTATCCGGATGGCACTGTCGCCGTCGACGATCTTTCACTGGAGGTCCCCGAAGGCTGTCTGACCGTCTTCGTCGGCCCGTCCGGGTGCGGCAAGACCACGTCCATGCGGATGATCAATCGTATGGTCGATCCGACCTCCGGGACGGTGACCGTGGACGGACGCAACGTCGCCGACGTAGACCCGGTCAAACTGCGACTCGGGATCGGATACGTGATCCAAAGCGGCGGCCTGATGCCGCACCAGCGGGTGATCGACAACGTCGCCACCGTGCCGGTGCTGCAGGGTCAGTCTCGGCGCGCGGCGCGGCGGGCGGCCTATGAGGTCCTGGAGCGGGTCGGCCTGGATCCCAAACTCGCCGAACGGTATCCGGCCCAACTCTCCGGCGGGCAACAGCAGCGGGTCGGGGTGGCCCGGGCGCTGGCAGCCGACCCGCCGATCCTGCTGATGGACGAACCCTTCTCCGCCGTCGACCCGGTGGTCCGCGACGAGTTACAGGTCGAGATCTTGCGGCTGCAAAGCGAACTCCGCAAGACCATCGTGTTCGTCACGCACGATATCGACGAGGCCGTCAAGCTTGGAGATGCCGTCGCCGTCTTCGGGGTGGGAGGAGCCCTTCAGCAGTACGACCCACCCGAGCGGTTGCTGTCCAATCCGGCCAATGATTTCGTTGCTGGTTTCATCGGTGCCGACCGTGGCTACCGGTTGATGCAGTTCTTCAGCGCATCAAGCCTTGAGCTGCAACGGGTTCCGACGGTCACCGAGGACGAGATCGGCGGGTTGAACCTAGCCCCCGACGAGTGGCGACTGGTCACCCTCGAGGATGGTTCGCCGTTCGGCTGGATCGACGCCGACGGGGTCGAACGGCACCACGAGGGCTCCAGTCTCTACGACAGTGTGACGGCCGGCGGGTCGCTGTTCCATCCGGACGGCACTCTGCGCTCGGCATTGGACGCCGCACTGTCCTCGCCGTCGGGCATCGGGGTGGCCGTCGACGCCGATGGCGCTGTGGTCGGGGGCGCTGCGGCGGAGGATGTGATCGACTCGATGGAGTCGCAACGGCAGGCCCGCGACGAGGTCGATGAACTGGCCGAGGAAGAGGCCTACGAACTGGCTGAGTCCGAGGACGGGGTTCTTGAGGCTTCAGAAAACCAGGCCGAGATGGCCGAGCAGTCCAGGACGGACTGAATTCCGTTGCGCTACCTGCTCACCCACCTCGACACCGCCTGGGCGTTAACCCTGATCCATCTGCGGCTTGCGCTGATCCCGGTGCTGCTCGGCCTGCTGATCGCGGTGCCATTGGGCGCTTTCGTGTGGCGCCGCACGATGTTGCGCCGACTGACCACCTTGACGGCCAGCATCATCTTCACCATCCCGTCCCTGGCGCTGTTCGTGGTGCTGCCACTGATCATTCCGACCCGCATCCTCGATGAGGCCAACGTCATCGTCGCGTTGACGCTGTACACCACCGCTCTGCTGGTGCGCGCGGTGCCTGAGGCGCTCGACGCGGTACCCGCGCATGTTCGTGACGCCGCCACCGCTGTCGGCTACACCCGCCTTGGGCAGCTGGTGAAAGTGGAACTGCCGCTGGCACTTCCGGTCCTCACCGCAGGACTGCGGGTGGTAGCCGTCACCAACATCTCAATGGTCGCCGTCGGATCGGTGATCGGGATCGGTGGTCTGGGAACGTGGTTCACCGAGGGGTATCAGGCCGACAAGAGCGATCAGATCGTGGCCGGAATCATCGCGATCTTCCTGCTGGCGGTCGTCATCGACGTGCTGATCCTGGTGGCCGGCCGGCTGCTGACGCCGTGGAGCAGGACCGGCCGGGTGAAGGCGGCGGCATGAACTTCCTGCAGCAGGCCTTGACCTACATCTTCACCGCCGAGAACTGGGCCGGCCGGGCGGGCCTGGGGGCAAGGATCATCGAGCACCTGCAATACACCGGTGTGGCGGTGGCGGTGTCCACCCTCATCGCCATTCCGATCGGGTTGATCATCGGGCACACCCACCGCGGCTCCTTCCTGGTCGTCACCGCCGTCAACGCGTTGCGGGCGCTGCCCACCCTCGGTGTGCTTCTGCTCGCGGTATTGCTGTGGGGACTGGGACTGCTGCCCCCCACTGTCGCGCTGACGCTGCTGGGCGTGCCACCGCTACTGGCCGGCACCTACGCCGGGATCGCCAACGTGGACCCCAAGGTCGTCGACGCCGCCCGGTCGATGGGCATGACCGAGTGGCAGGTCCTGACCCGGGTGGAGATCCCCAACGCGCTGCCGCTGATCCTCGGGGGGCTGCGCACTGCGACGCTGCAGATTGTGGCGACGGCGACGATCGCCGCCTACGCCAGTCTCGGCGGACTCGGCCGCTACCTCATCGACGGGATCAAGGTGCGGCAGTTCTACCTCGCCCTGGTAGGCGCGCTGCTGGTGACCGTTCTGGCACTGCTGCTCGACGGTCTGCTGGCGGCGGCCGTGTGGGCCTCGGTGCCCGGAACCGGGCGGCTGCGACGCCGCTTGCCGCAGCCCCTGCTCGACGACGAGGTGCGGGTCGATACCGCTGCTGTCGGGCGGGCACCGGACTACAGCAACCGCGACGCGTCCCCTACGGTAGAAGGGTGGTAACTGCAGCCGAGGGTGCCGGTGCACAGGCGTGGCCGGCCGTTCTGACCTGGCGCTCCCATGACGTCGCGCGGATCGAGTCGGCGCGGGTCGCCGTGTCGGGTAAGCGCATCAAAGCCCACGGGCGGATCGTCGCCGCCGCGGCCGGCGCGTATCCGGCGTTCAGCGCCTCCTACGACCTGGTGACCGACGACAGCGGAGTCACCAAGCGGTTGTCGCTCAACGTCAGCGTCGCCGAACGGGAGCGGCAGATGTCGATCGCCCGCGACGAAGAGAACATGTGGCTCATCACCGATCACGAGGGTGAGTCGCGGGAAGCCTATGACGGCGCGCTGGACGTCGACATGGTGCTCAGCCCCTTCTTCAACGCGCTGCCGATCCGCCGGACCGGGCTGCATCACACCACTGAGTCGGTGACACTCCCGGTGGTCTATGTGTACCTGCCCGATCTGACCGTGACCGCGGCCGAGATCAGCTACACCAGCCTGGGCAGCGGCGGTGCGATCAAGCTGGAGTCGCCGGTCGCCTCGACCACCGTGATCGTCGACGACGAGGGGTTCATCGTCGAGTATCCGGGCCTGGCAGAGCGGATCTGATCACCGCGCCGGCCCGCCCGGCGGCGGCCAGCTCCTCGCGCCAGTTCTCGCCTCCCACCGAAGTGGTGACGATGTCGGGCCGCGGGAAATTCTCGAACCGCACCCGCGCGGCATGACCGGACTCGACCAGTTCGGCCACCGAGGCCTTGTCGGCCAGCGACTGGCGGGCGCGCTGCAGCAGTTCCAGCGCATGATCGAGCGCCGGCAGTAACTCACCGGCATTGGCTTCACACATTGCGCGCACCAGATCGGGGGCGGTTCCGGCTACCCGGGTGCCGTCGCGGAACGATCCGGCCGCCAGGGCGAAGGCCAGCGGTACCTCGCCGGCGGTGGCGGCCAGCGCCTCAGCGAGCAGGTGCGGCAGATGCGAGATATTGGCCGCTGCCGCGTCGTGCTCGTCGGACTTCGCGGGTACCACCACGGCGCCGCAGTCCAGCGCCAGGTGCATCACCTCCGACCAGATGGCGGCATCGACGTGTTCGTCCACGCTGATCACCCACGGTGCTCCCCGGAACAGGCCCGCGTTGCCGGCGGGCCAGCCGGAGTGGGCAGTGCCGGCCATCGGGTGCCCGCCGACGTAGCGGTCCAACAGCCCGGCTGCACGGACCTCCCGCAGCACCGGGCCTTTGACGCTGATGACGTCGGTGAGCGCACAGTCCGGGGCGTGCTGCCTGAGGTGGCCCAGCAACTGGGCGACGGCCGGCATCGGCACCGCAAGCACCACAAGGGCCTGACGTTCGGCGGCCCAGGACAGCGCCTCGCTGAGTTCGGTGGTCGCGGTGAAACCGTCGGCGCGGGCTGCTCCGGCCCCGTCCAACGACCGGTTGTATCCCAACGCATCACGCCCGGAGGCGACTGCGGCGCGCAACACCGATCCGCCGATCAGGCCCAGCCCCAGGACGCATACCGGTGTCTTCGTCACGCCTTCCAGGTTGGCACATCAACGCACTCAGCCACCCCCGGACATCGGCTGCACGTCGCCCGCGCTGGTCAACCCGGCTGTTCTGCGACTAGCGTATGCGGCCATGGCGGCACAGCGAGCGGACCGGGGGCAAGGATCGGGGGGCGCTGACTCGGGCCCTGCCGACAACCCCGACGGCTTTGCCGTGGCGGTCGTCCGGGAGGGCGCGACATGGCGCTGCTCGCCGTTGAGCGCCAAGGCGTTGAACAGCCTGAGCACGGCCGAGACCGAGTTGCGGGAACTGCGAAGTGCCGGCGCGGTATTCGGGCTGCTCGACGTCGACGACGAGTTCTTCCTCATCGTGCGGCCCGCACCGTCGGGAACCAGGCTGCTGCTCTCCGACGCCACCGCCGCCCTGGACTACGACATCGCCGCTGAGGCACTGGAGAAGCTCGACGCCGATATCGCCGGCGAGGACCTCGAGGACAGCGATCCGTTCGAGGAGGGCGACCTGGGGGTGCTGGCCGACGTCGGCCTGCCCGATGCGGTGCTCAGCGTGATCCTCTCCGAGACGGATCTGTATGCCGACGAACAGATCGGCCGTATCGCCCGCGAGATGGGCTTCGCCGACGAGCTGTCGGCTGTGCTCGACCGCCTCGAGCGGTGAGAGCGGAGGAGCGGCGCAGACAAGCCGCCCCCGGCGACGATGCGCTGATACGCGCCGCGATCGCCGTCGCGCGTCAGGCCGGTCCGGACGACGTGCCCATCGGCGCCGTGGTGTTCGACGCCAACGGGGTGGAGCTGGCGCGAGCGGCCAATGCCCGTGAGTCCCTCGGGGATCCCACCGCGCACGCCGAGATCCTGGCGTTGCGCGCTGCGGCCCGCGTGCTCGGTGACGGCTGGCGACTGGAAGACGCCACGCTGGCGGTGACCGTCGAGCCCTGCACCATGTGCGCCGGGGCCCTGGTGATGTCCCGCGTCGGCCGGTTGGTGTTCGGCGCCTGGGAACCCAAGACGGGTGCGGTCGGCTCGTTATGGGACGTCGTGCGCGACCGGCGCCTGACTCATCGTGTGCAGGTGCGTGGCGGCGTGCTGGCAGAGGAGTGCGCGGCCCTGCTGGAGGACTTCTTCGCGGCGCACCGCGATTTGGGCTAGTCGCAACACGGACCGTAAGCTTTGCGGCGGTGGCGTGTCCGAGCGGCCTAAGGAGCACGCCTCGAAAGCGTGTGACGGGTA
>DAIPYT010000028.1:0-3932 GCA_036782595.1 Mycobacterium sp.
GCGGACGAAGCCGCACGTCAACATCGGGACCATCGGTCACGTTGACCACGGCAAGACCACGCTGACCGCAGCTATCACGAAGGTTCTGCACGACAAGTTCCCGAATTTGAACGAGTCGCGTGCATTCGACCAGATCGACAATGCGCCCGAGGAGCGTCAGCGCGGTATCACCATCAACATCTCCCACGTGGAGTACCAGACCGAGAAGCGTCACTACGCACACGTTGACGCCCCCGGTCACGCTGACTACATCAAGAACATGATCACCGGTGCCGCCCAGATGGACGGCGCGATCCTCGTGGTGGCCGCCACCGACGGCCCGATGCCGCAGACCCGCGAGCACGTGCTGCTGGCCCGTCAGGTCGGTGTTCCCTACATCCTGGTGGCGCTGAACAAGTCCGACATGGTCGACGACGAGGAGCTCCTGGAGCTCGTCGAGCTGGAGGTCCGCGAACTGCTGGCCGCTCAGGAGTTCGACGAGGACGCCCCGGTGATCCGGGTTTCGGCGCTCAAGGCCCTTGAGGGTGACCCGAAGTGGGTCAAGAGCGTCGAGGATCTGATGGACGCCGTCGACGAGTCGATCCCGGACCCGGTCCGCGACACCGACAAGCCGTTCCTGATGCCCGTCGAGGACGTCTTCACGATCACCGGCCGCGGCACCGTGGTGACCGGCCGTGTCGAGCGTGGCGTGGTCAACGTCAACGAAGAGGTCGAGATCGTCGGCATCCGCCCGGGCGTCACCAAGACGACGGTCACCGGTGTCGAGATGTTCCGCAAGCTGCTCGACCAGGGTCAGGCCGGCGACAACGTCGGTCTGCTGGTCCGCGGCGTCAAGCGCGAGGACGTCGAGCGCGGTCAGGTCATCGTGAAGCCCGGCACCACCACCCCGCACACCGAGTTCGAGGGCAGCGTCTACATCCTGTCCAAGGACGAGGGCGGGCGGCACACGCCGTTCTTCAACAACTACCGTCCGCAGTTCTACTTCCGCACCACCGACGTGACCGGCGTGGTCACGCTGCCGGAGGGTACGGAGATGGTCATGCCCGGCGACAACACCGACATCTCGGTGAAGCTGATCCAGCCCGTCGCCATGGACGAGGGTCTGCGGTTCGCCATCCGTGAGGGTGGCCGCACCGTCGGCGCCGGCCGGGTGACCAAGATCCTCAAGTGATCTGACAAGCAGGTCTGACCTGCACGAAGGCGGCGTCCGTCGATCCGACGGGCGCCGCTTTCGTCTGCAGGCGATAATGAAGTTGAAGCTCACCCGGGAAGAGGGTCCTATGCGCGTGGAAGTCGGGCGCTCTCGGCGTACACGACCGGCCGCCGCCCTGGCACTGACCGTCTCCCTGCTCGGAGGTGCGCTGGTCGTGTTGTTCTCCGGCGAGACCATGCCGCCGCCCGCCGCGCTGACGCCTCTCGAACCGCAGCCGGTCCAATCGCAGCCTGTCGAGTCGCCGCCCGCGGAACTCCCGCCGGCCGCCACGACCCCGGCCCAATCGGAGTCCCTCAGCGCACTGGGGTCCTACGGCGGACTGGACGCCGGTGCGCCGCCGAGCCGCGGTGTCCTGCCCAGCGGCGGTTCACCGCTCGCGTTGCCGTCGGCGCCGTCGCTTCCGGCGCTCGCGCTGCCGTCGGCGCCATCGCTTCCGGCGCTGCAACTTCCACAGTTTCCGGCCGCCCCGACCATCGACTGGCAGGCGGCGCTGCAGCCTTACATTCAAAGCCAGATCAACGCCGCGGCCGCGAACCTGGCCGGCTCGATCACCGGCACGGCGGCCGGTGCGGGACTGAACTCGGCCGCACTCGCTGTCGGCGACCTGATTCTCTACGCCGCCTATTCCGACAACGGCCAGGGGATGCTCTCCCAGTTGCAGAGCGCCGCCCCGGCCCTGCAATCGGCACTGCCACCGACGGACTTCGGCGAGTTGCCAGACCTGAGCGGGTTGGCCCCGGCCTTCGCCGCGGCCGCCGCCCAGCCGCCGCTGGGGGTTCCCGCACCACCGGCCGGACCCAACCTGCCGACTCCCGAACAGGTGGCCGCCGCGCTCGCGGTGCCGGCCATCGGACTGCCTGTGGTCGCCATCCCCGCGCTGCCGCCCCCGCCGCCGATCGGCTTACCGACGATCGGGCTTCCCAGCATCACCCGCTTGTTCGGACTCCCGTTCTGATCTGACCCTGATTGACCAAGCGAGGGGGGCGGCTGTGTTCACTCGTTACCTCAAAGCCCAACTCATGGTTCTGCTCTGCGGCGGGCTGGTGGGGCCGATATTCCTGGCCGTCTACTTCGCACTCGGGCCGATGGCCAGGCCCTCTATCAACTGGATGTTCTGGGTCGGCCTGTTCGTCACCGCGGTCGACGTCCTTGCCGCGCTGGCGTTGACGAACATGGGCGCCAGATCGGCGGCCCAACACGATCAGCTCAGCCGGGAGGGAGCGCTGGTGGCTGCCCGCATCACCGGCATCTCCGACACCTCGTGGTTCGTCAACGACCAACAGATGATCAAAGTGGGTTTGCACTTCGACGTGCCCGGATCTCCCGGGTTCGACGCCCAGGAGACGATGGCCGCCAGCCCCACCCGGATGCAGATCCTCAACGCCCATAAACTCGTCGCGCTGGTCCAACCCGGCACGCAGAATTACGAAATCGACTGGAACGCGAGCGCGTTGATCGCAGGGGTCGTCCCGGCGGTGTTCACCCTCGATGAGGACAACGCCACCGTCGACCTCACCGGCCGGGCCGGTCCGCTGATGGACATCATGGCGGTGCTGCACGCTAATCACATACCGATGTCCGGTAACGTCGATACCCGTTCCAATCCCGTTGTGCGCCAACAGATCATGGATATCGTCCGCGCGGCGATGTCCCATCCGGTCGCCGATCCACCGCTACCCACTCCGTCCTTCCTGGCCCCATCACCGCTGACGGTCTCCCAGCGGTTGCAGCAGCTCGACACCCTGCGCGCCACCGGTGCGATCACCGATGCCGAGTACGCCGGCAAGCGCCGGGAGATCCTCGCCGACCTATGACACGGGCAAGGAAACTGAAACACGTTCCAGTCTCCTTGCTAGCCTGACCGGATGGGCGATCTGGCGGGACGAGTCGCGTTCGTGACGGGGGCCGCTCGCGGCCAGGGTCGTGCCTACGCGGTGCGGCTGGCCCGGGAGGGCGCCGACGTTATCATCAGCGATATCTGCGCCCCGGTCTCCGACACCGTTCCCTACGCGGCGTCCACTCCCGAAGACCTCGCCGAGACGGTTCGTTTGGTCGAGGCCGAGGGGCGCGCCGCCCTGGCCCGGGCCGTCGACATCCGCGACGATGCCGCGTTGCGCCAACTGGTCGCCGACGGTGTCGAGCGGTTCGGCCGCCTCGATGTCGTGGTGGCCAATGCCGGGGTGCTGAGTTGGGGCAGGCTGTGGGAGTTGTCCGACGAGCAGTGGAACACCGTCATCGACGTCAACCTCACCGGAACGTGGCGCACACTACGCGCGGTGATTCCGGCCATGGTCGAGGCCGGCAACGGCGGCTCCATAGTGATCATCAGCTCGTCGGCCGGTCTGAAGGCGACCCCCGGCAACGGCCACTACGCCGCCTCCAAGCACGGGTTGACCTCGATGACCAACACGCTCGCGATCGAACTGGGCGAGTACGGCATCCGGGTCAACTCCATCCACCCGTACTCGATCGCCACCCCGATGATCCTCAACGACGCGATGCTGAAGGTGCTCGGCAAGCACCCGGCGTTTCTGCACAGCTTCGCGCCGATGCCCTATCAGCCGCCGGCGAAGGCGTCCAAGGAAGCCAAACGCAGCGACTTCATGTCGGCCGAGGAGGCCGCCGAAGTGGTGGTCTGGCTGGCCGGGGATCGGTCAGGCCTGCTGTCCGGATCGCAGATCTCCATCGACCGCGGCGTGATGAAGTACTGAATCACGCC
>DAIPYT010000028.1:4032-13222 GCA_036782595.1 Mycobacterium sp.
TTTCGTCTGCTCGCGCGGATGGGTGAGCGGCTAGCCGGGCAGCACCAGCACAGGAACCGGGCTGACCCGCATGATCTTGGTGCCGCGCGAGCCGAGGAACACGTGTGCGATCTCACCGCGCGGTGAGGTGCCCAGTGCCAGGATTTCGCCGTCCTGCCACTCCGCATCGTCGATGGCCTGACCCCAGTCGTTTCCGCTGACCACCTGCAGGTCCACGGCGTCGTCGACCACCCCGTCGGTTCTCAGCGCGGCCAGCATCTCGGCGGCTTGAGACTCCCACGCGGCCAGGATCGAATCCTCGGCGTGCAGGCCGACTTCCGGGGGATACATGGTGCGCCCGCGCACCGCGAAGGTGATCACCCGCAGCGGGACCTGGAGGCGGTGTGCCAACGCGGCGATTGTGCGGACCACCTCCGCCGACTCCGGGGTGCCCGGGTACCCGCAGGTGATCCTGGTCAGCTGTCCGCCGCGGGGGCTGCGGTAGCCCCGCGGTGCGATCGCCACCGGGACCGGCGAGGAATGCAGCAGCCGGTCCGCGGTGGAGCCGACGACCACCTGGCCCAGCGCTCCGTTGGAGGCGGAGCCCAGCACCAGCAGGTCGGCGTCGAGTTCGCCCACCACCTCGGTCAGGCCGCCGGACACCGAGCGGTGGGCGTGGCTGTGGTAGCTGATCTCGAGGGACTCGGCCATGGGGGCAAGATCGCGTTGCGCCTCGCGGGCCGAATCGGCCGCCAGTTGATCGGCCCACGCCGCGTACTCGGCGTCCACCCGCGCCGGTGACGGAAATGTCCACGGCTTGGGCACGATGGTCGCCACCGTCAGCGAGGTGCGCAGCGTGCGGGCCGCGCCGACGGCGAGATTCAGCGGCGCCGTACCGCTCTTGCCTGCCAGATATCCGACGACGACGGTCATGGCACATCCCG
The DNA here is from genome assembly GCA_036782595.1 of Mycobacterium sp. GTDB lineage: Bacteria > Actinomycetota > Actinomycetes > Mycobacteriales > Mycobacteriaceae > Mycobacterium. Next base: position 4,956 of record DAIPYT010000028.1, read on the forward strand.
CGGCGGGTGGATCACCTCGACGCCGGTGACATCCGTCGTCGTCACCGTGCCCGGGTTGAGTGCGCTGTGATGCCGGCTCCACAGAAAGTAGAACGCCAGCGCCACCGACACCCACAGAGCGAAGGCGAGCCAGGTGTACCACTGCAGGCTGTACAGGATGTAGGCGCAGGCGAGGACCGTCAGAACCGGCGTGACTGGGTAGCCCGGGACCCGGAATCCGCGCGGCAGGTCGGGTTCCCTGCGGCGCAGGAGTATCACCCCGATCGCGACGACGATGAAGGCGGTCAGGGTGCCGATGGAAACCAGGTCGGCGAGGTAATCCAGCGGGATGAACCCGGCCAGCATGGCCACCACCACCGCGACGATCACGGTGTTGTTCCGCGGTGTCATCGTGCGCGGATCCACCCTGGCGAAGATCGACGGGAGCAGGCCGTCGCGGCCCATCGCGAACAGAATGCGGGTCTGTCCGTACAACGTGACCAGGGTGACCGAGAAGATTGAGATCACCGCACCGGCCGCCAGCACCATGCCCCAGTACTGCGCCCCGGTCACGTTGTCGAGGATGACGGCCAGTCCGGCTTTCTGCTCGGCGAACTCAGGCCAGTCCTGTGCACCCAGTGCGGCGACCGCGACCAGCAGGTAGACGCTCGTCACCGTGATGAGCGCGGCGATGATCGCCCGCGGCATGGTGCGCTGCGGGTCTTTCACCTCGTCACCAGCGGTGGAGACCGCATCCAGGCCGATATAGGAGAAGAAGATCGTGCCGGCGGCCGCCCCGACCCCCGCCATACCGAACGGGGCGAACTCGGCGAACCGGTCGGTCCGGAAGGCGGTGAAGGCGATCACCGCGAACATCACCAGCACCGCCAACTTGATGACGACCATGATGCTGTTGACCTTTGCCGACTCACTGGCTCCGCGGATCAGCAGCAACGCGCACAGCCCGACCAGGACCATGGCGGGCAGGTTCATGATCCCCGGTTCGGCATCCCAGGGCGCTGCGGAGAGAGCCTCGGGAATTCGGAATCCGGCGAAATTGTCCAGCAGTTTGTTGACGTACTGGCTCCAGCCCACCGCCACCGCGGCGGTGGAGACGCCGTATTCCAGCAGCAGGCAGGCGGCGACGCCCATCGCCACCACCTCGCCCAACGTGGTGTAGGCGTAGGAGTACGTGGACCCGGCCACCGGTACCGCCGAGGCCAGTTCGGCGTAGCAGATCGCGGCAAGACCGGCCGCCAGTCCGGCGATCAGGAAGGAGACGATCACACTCGGGCCGGCTTTGGGAACGGCCTGGGAGAGCACGAAGAAGATGCCCGTACCGACGGTGCAGCCGACGCCGAACATGGTCAGCTGGAACACACCAATGGAGCGTTTGAGGTTCTCGGAGGCCCCATGGGCCACCGGCGCGCCGAGGACCGGTCGTCGGCGCAACATCTGTTCGGTCAACGTGACCGTCGGTGGTGCCGTCATCGGCCGATTATGGGCCTATCGCTGCCGGTGCGCTTGCTAACCGGTCACCTTGGGTCGTGTATGAACACCTCGTGAGCAAAAACGGGGTTGTCATCGTGGGCGGTGGGCTTGCCGCCATCCGGACCGCCGAGCAACTGCGGAAGTTCGATTACGCCGGCCCGGTGACCATCGTCAGCGAAGAGCGGCATCCGCCTTACGACAGGCCTCCGTTGTCCAAGGGTGTGTTGCAGGACAGCGCCAAGGGGCTGGCCGATGTGGCGCTGAAGCCTGGCGAGTTCTACGCCGACAGCGATGTCACGCTGCGGCTCGGGGCGGCCGCGCAGTCGCTGGACACCGCGGCCCGGACGGTGACGCTGACCGACGGTGAGGTGCTGGAGTACGACGATCTGGTGATCGCGACCGGCCTTGTGCCCAAGCGCATTCCGTCGTTTCCCGACCTCGACGGGATCGCAGTGTTGCGCACACTGGACGAGGCGCTGGGCCTGCGCGAGCAGGCCGCCTCCGCCCGCCGGGCGGTCATCGTCGGCGCCGGGTTCATCGGCTGCGAGGTGGCGGCCAGCCTGCGCAAGCTGGGTGTCGAGGTGGTGCTGGTGGAACCGCAACCGACCCCGCTGGCCGGTGTGCTCGGCGAGCGGATCGGCGAGTTGGTGGCCCGGTTGCACCGAGCCGAAGGGGTGGACGTCCGGACCGGCGTCGGGGTGGCAGAGGTCAGGGGCGAGGTCCGGGTTGAGGAGGTGGCGCTCACCGATGGCACCGAAATCGACGCCGACCTGGTGGTGGTCGGCATCGGATCGCGGCCGGCTACCGACTGGCTGGTGGGAAGCGGGGTCGCCCTGGAAAACGGGGTGATCTGTGACGAGGTCGGGCGCACCAGCGAACCGCACGTCTGGGCACTCGGCGACGTCGCCTCCTGGCGCGACGCGACAGGACATCAGGTCCGCGTCGAGCATTGGAGCAATGTCGCCGAGCAGGCCCGAGTGCTGGTGCCGGCCCTGCTCGGGCAGGACGGGCCGACGCCGGTGGTGGTGCCCTACTTCTGGAGCGACCAGTACGACGTCAAGATCCAGTGCCTCGGGGAACCGGAGGCCGATGACATCGTGCACCTCGTCGAGGATGACGGCCGCAAGTTCCTCGCCTACTACGAACGCGACGGGGCGCTGGTCGGGGTGGTGGGCGGCGGCATGCCCGGCAAAGTGATGAAGGCCCGGGCCAAGATCGCCGCCGCCGCGCCCATCGGCGAGGTACTCGGCTAGAGCCGGGCCAGCCCGTCGGCGGCCGTGTCGAACGCCGCGGCCAGCGCCTGACGCAGCGACACCGCATCGTCGGCCAACCAGTGTTCGTAGGCGGCCAGCGCCACCCCGAGCATCAGCCAGGCATGAGTCTGCGGCACCAGATCCGCTGCGCCACGGCCGGTGCGGCGGGCCACGAACTCCGCGACCACATCGCGCCAGCCGGCGTACATGGTCATCGAGTAGGCCTGCAGTTCGGCGGTTTGCAGGATGACCCGCATCCGCTGACGGTGCCGGGCCGACTCGGATTCGTCGAAGGTGTTGAAGTCCAACAGGGCCGACCGCAGAACCGCGGCCAGCGGTGCGCCGGGTTCGGCACTGTCCAGCAGTGCCGCGAAATGCCGCAGGTGGGAATCGAAGTCCCCCCAGGGGATCGCGTTCTTGGACGGGTAGTAGCGGAACAGCGTGCGCCGGGCGATCCCCGCCGCCACGGCGACGTCATCGACGCTGACGTCGCCGAATCCGTACGTGGCGAACAACTCCAAGGCGACGTCGGCGATATGGCCCTGGGTGGTCGATCGCCGGCGGCCGAGCCTTGGGGTCGTACCTGCTGTTGGCTGCATAGGCCAAAAACCTTCCCTTTACGGCACCTGATGCCATATTCTGGTCCTCACGACGCTCGAATGTCGAGATTTCGCGAAAGGATCACCCGCATGGAGCCGACGCAGAACGAGGCCACGACTGCTTCCGATCTCGTGACCGAGAGCCTGGTCGAAGAGGTTTCCATCGACGGGATGTGCGGGGTCTACTGATCGACCCCTCACTCGTATCGGGGACCTGGCGCCTGCATCCGCAGGTAGCCGTTCGCCCCGAGCCATTCGGGGCGTTGCTCTACCACTTCGGCACCCGCAAGCTGTCGTTCCTGAAGAATCGCACCATCGTCACCGTCGTCGAATCCCTCGCCGACCACCCGGACGTCCCGTCCGCCCTGGCGGCCGCCGGCGTCGGACCCGAACACCGTGGTCCCTATCTGCACGCGCTGAGCGTGCTCGCCCAGTCCAACATGCTGATCCCCGCGGAGACCCCATGACCTCCGGTCTGATCGAACAGTTCGAGCAGGGGCTCGATGCGCCCATCTGCCTGACCTGGGAACTGACCTACGCCTGCAACCTGGCCTGCGTGCACTGCCTGTCCTCCTCGGGTCGTCGCGACCCCGGGGAGTTGTCCACCGCACAGTGCAAGGCGATCATCGATGAACTCGAGCGCATGCAGGTGTTCTACGTCAACATCGGCGGCGGTGAGCCCACGGTGCGGCCCGACTTCTGGGAACTGGTGGACTACGCCACCGCCCACCACGTCGGAGTGAAGTTCTCCACCAACGGTGTTCGCATCACTCCGGAGGTGGCCGCCCGGCTGGCCGCCAGCGACTATGTCGACGTACAGATCTCGGTCGACGGTGCCACCGCCGACGTCAACGACGCGGTGCGCGGAACCGGATCGTTCGCGATGGCGATCCGTGCGCTGGAAAACCTTGCTGCAGCAGGATTCTCCGATCCCAAGATCTCAGTGGTGGTCACCCGCCATAACGTCGGCCAACTCGACGAGTTCAAGGCGCTGGCCGACCGTTACGGTGCGACGCTGCGAATCACTCGGCTGCGGCCCTCGGGACGCGGCGCCGACGTCTGGGACGAATTGCACCCGACCGCCGCCCAGCAGGTCCAGCTCTACGACTGGCTGGTCGCCAATGGCGAGCGGGTTCTCACCGGGGACTCGTTCTTCCACCTGTCCGGCCTCGGGCAGCCGGGCGCGCTGTCCGGGCTGAACATGTGCGGTGCCGGCCGGGTGGTCTGCCTGATCGACCCGGTCGGCGACGTCTACGCATGCCCGTTCGCCATCCACGATCGTTTCCTGGCCGGAAATGTGTTGTCCGGCGGGGGATTCGACGAGGTGTGGAAGAACTCACCGCTGTTCACCGAGTTGCGTTCCCCGCAGTCCGCCGGCGCGTGTTCCAGCTGCGGCCACTACGACAGCTGCCGCGGCGGCTGCATGGCCGCCAAGTTCTTCACCGGTCTGCCGATCGACGGCCCGGACCCGGAATGTGTGCAGGGCTATGGCGAGACCGCGTTGGCAGCCGATCGGGAAACCCCCCGGCCCCGGGTCGACCACTCCCGGACCGTGATGCTCACCCTGGCCCCGCCCCCGGTAAGACCCCCGAGTAAGCCCTGCAACGAAAGTCCCGTCTGATGGCCCGTGATGTCTGGTTCGAGACCGTCGCTGTCGCGCAGGAGCGCGCCAGAAAGCGGCTACCGAAGGGTGTCTATGCCGCCTTGCTGGCCGGCAGTGAGAAGGGGCTGACCTACTCCGACAACGTGGACGCGTTCGGCGAGTTGGGATTCGCCCCGCACGTCATCGGTGCCACCGAGAAGCGTGATCTGTCGACAACCGTGATGGGTCAGGACATTCCGTTCCCAGTGGTCATTTCGCCGACCGGGGTACAGGCGGTCAACCCCGACGGCGAAGTCGCCGTCGCGCGGGCGGCGGCGGCCCGCGGCACCGCGATGGGACTGTCCTCGTTCGCGAGCAAGCCCATCGAAGAGGTCGTCGCCGTCAATCCGAAAACGTTCTTTCAGATCTACTGGCTCGGTGACCGCGACGCGATCACCCGGCGGGTGGAACGCGCCCGCGCCGCCGGCGCCGTCGGACTGATCGTCACGACCGACTGGAGCTTCTCGCACGGCCGGGACTGGGGCAGCCCGACGATCCCCCAGAAGATGGACTACCTCACCGCCATCAAGATGTCGCCGCAGGGCCTGGTGCGCCCGCGGTGGTTCCTGGAGTGGGCCAAGACTCTCAAGCCCCCTGCGCTGACCGTTCCCAACCAGTCCGGCCGCGGCGAGGACGGCCCGCCTTTCTTCGAGGCCTACGGGGAGTGGATGGGCACCCCGCCGCCAACGTGGGAAGACATCGCCTGGATCCGGGAACTGTGGGGTGGCCCGTTCATGCTTAAGGGCGTGATGCGGCTCGATGACGCCAAACGCGCCGTGGACGCCGGTGTTTCGGCGATCTCGGTGTCCAACCACGGCGGCAATAACCTGGACGGCACCCCCGCCACCATCCGCGCACTGCCTGCCATCGCCGACGCGGTCGGCGGACAAGTCGAGGTTCTGCTCGACGGCGGTATCCGCCGCGGCAGCGACGTGGTGAAGGCACTGGCGATGGGAGCGCGGGCGGTGATGATCGGGCGCGCGTACCTGTGGGGCCTGGCCGCGGCCGGGCAGGCCGGAGTCGAGAACGTCCTGGACATCCTCAGCGGTGGAATCGATTCGGCGCTGCGCGGACTGGGTAAATCCTCGGTTCACGACATCACCCGCGAGGACATCCTGATCCCGTCCGGTTTCACCCGAACCCTCGGCGCCGAAAAAAACTAGGAACATGAACGACCCGGCCGGCCTGGGGGGGTGCACCTCCGGTCAGGTAGCGGGAACGGCGCCGACACTGGTCGTGCCGGTCGGCTCCGTCGAACAACACGGCCCGCACCTCCCACTCGATACCGATACCCGCATCGCCACCGCTCTCGCCGGGCAACTCGCGATGCACTTCGGGGATCTGCTGGCACCGGCCATCGCCTATGGCGCGTCCGGCGAACACCAGGGGTTCGCCGGCACCGTCTCGATCGGTACCGACGCCCTGACAGCGGTGCTGGTCGAGTACGGGCGCTCCGCGTGCGACTGGGCCGATCGAGTGCTGTTCGTCAACGGGCACGGCGGCAACCTCGACGCGCTGCGGTCCGCGGTGTCCACCCTTCGCGCCGAGAACCGTGACGTTGTGTGGGTCGGGGGGTGCGTTGATGCGGTGGATTCCCACGCCGGGCACACCGAAACCTCTGTCCTACTGCATCTTTGCCCCGACGTGGTGTTGATCGACCGGCTGGCCCCCGGCAACACCGAAACGCTGGCCGAACTCATGCCCGCGCTGCGAGGCGGCGGTGTCGTGGCGGTCAGCGCATCCGGTGTGCTGGGTGACCCGACCACGGCGACTGCGGCGGACGGGGAGCGCATCTTCGCCCGGATGGTCGAGGACTGCACGCGGCGAATACAACGCTGGGCGCCCGGACCGCACGGGATGCTGACATGACCCGCCTCCCGGACGGGTTCGCCGTCCAGGTCGATCGCCGGGTTAAAACGGTCTCTGCAGGCACAGCACTGCTCGGCGGATCTCCAACCCGACTCCTGAGGTTGGCGCCGGCCGCCCGGAACATGCTCGAGGGCGGCCGACTCGAAGTCCGCGATATCGCCAGCGCCGACCTGGCCCGCAGGCTGCTCGACGCCACCGTCGCCCACCCCCGGCCGGCCGGGGGACCGTCCCACCGCGACGTCACCGTGGTGATTCCGGTGCGCGACAATGCCCTCGGCCTGCGCAGGCTCGTGTCGGCCCTGCGCGGCGTACCGGTGGTGATCGTCGACGACGGGTCGGCGGTCCCGGTGACACATAACCAACTCGAGGGCCGACTCGAGGGCCAACTTGATCGCGCCGACATCGAAATACTGCGGCAGCCGACCAGTCGTGGCCCGGCAGCCGCCCGCAACACCGGACTTGCCCGCTGTCGCACCGACTTCGTGTGCTTCCTCGACGCCGATGTAGTGCCCCGGGGTGGCTGGCTGGAGGCGCTGCTCGGCCATCTCAGCGATCCGACGGTGGCTTTGGTGGCACCGCGGATCGTGGCACTGCACCCAGGCGGAAGTCCGATCGCCCGCTACGAGGCCGTGCATTCGGCTCTGGATCTCGGCCGGCACGAGGCCCCGGTCATCCCCTACGGACCGGTGTCCTACGTTCCCAGCGCTGCGATCCTCTGCCGGCGCTCAGCAGTCTCCGACATCGGCGGTTTCGACGAAGCCCTGCATTCCGGGGAGGATGTCGACCTGTGCTGGCGGCTGCTGGACAGCGGCTACCGGCTGCGCTACGAACCGGCGGCCATGGTGGCCCACGAACACCGGACAGCCCTGCGGAAGTGGTTGTCGCGCAGAGCGTTCTACGGGGAGTCGGCTGCGCCGCTGGCACGACGACACCCAGAGAAATCCGCACCGCTGGTCATCCCGCGCTTCAGCCTGCTGGCGTGGGCTGGGGTGGCCACCGGTTCACGGTGCGGCCTGCTGGCCGGTGCGGTGTTCGCCGGTCTGCACACCCGCAAGGTGGGAAAGGCCCTGCAGCGCAGCGACATCGGGGCCGCCGCGACCGCGGTGCTGGCCGCACGAGGCCTCGGTTACGGGGCTCTGCAATTGTCCACGGCGATCTGCCGGCCGTACTGGCCGGCCGCCGTCGTCGCGGCGATGGTGTCCCGGCGGTTCCGGCGGGCGGTGCTCGCGGCGGCACTGATTGATGCGGTACGGGGGTGGATGACCCGAAGCCGGCTCCCGGATGACGGAACCAGACCGATCGGTCCACTGAGCTACCTGGCCCTCAAACGCCTCGACGACCTTGCCTACGGCACCGGGCTGTGGCGGGGCGCACTGCGGGAACGAACCCTGCGACCGCTTCGCCCTGAGATCACGTGACCGATCACGTGACCGA
>DAIPYT010000028.1:13322-26645 GCA_036782595.1 Mycobacterium sp.
GATCACGTGACCGATCACGTGACCGACGTCCTCATCGTGGGTGCCGGCAGCGCGGGGTCGGTGCTGGCCGAACGACTCTCCGCAAACCCCGATTGTCGGGTCACTGTGCTGGAAGCCGGACCGGGTCGCGAGGACCCGGCCATCCGAGCGCTGACCGACGATGGCATGGTCCTGCCCATCGGCCCCGACAGCCCGGTGGTGTGCCGATACCGGACCGCACTGACCGCAACACAGTCAACCGAGATCGTGCGGGGTTCGGTGGTCGGCGGATCCGGTGCGGTCAATGGCGGCTACTTCTGGCGCGCACGGCCCTCGGACTTCCGCGACGACCTGCCCGGCTGGACGTGGGCCGAGGTCGAACCGCATTACCGCGCAGTGGAAAGCCGCATCACTACCCGAACCCAGCCCGAGTTAGCCGCGAGTACAACGACTTTCGCCGCCGCGGCCGCCACGTCCGGGCACCGTGTCGACGCTGTGCCCTTGAACATTGTTGACGGGGTGAGGCTCGGTCCCGGTGCGGTGTTCCTCGAGTCTGCCCTCGGCCGGCCCAACCTGACGGTGCTCTCCGGCACCCGGGTGGCGCGGTTACGCATCAGCCGCGGCCGCGTGACTGGAGTCGACGCGGCCGGGCCCGATGGCTTGGTCCGAATCGATGCCGACCGCGTGGTGCTCTCGGCCGGCGCGATCGAGTCGGCGCACCTGCTGATGGTGTCCGGGATCGGGCCCGCCGAAATGCTCGCCGCGCTGGGTATTCCGGTGATCGTCGACCTGCCCGTCGGTGGGGGCATCCAGGATCACCCGGAATGGGTCATGGCCACCGAGTGGCCGGACGCCACCGGGCATCCGGTGCTGGAAGCGGTCCTGTTTACGGGGGATCTCGAGATCCGGCCCTACACAGTCGGATTCGCCGCGGGCACGACCGGCATCGGTGTTGCGCTCATGCGGCCCCGGTCGCGGGGCAGGCTCACGTTGGTCTCGGCCGACCCGTCAGTGGCGCCGCGCATCGACCATCGCTACGGCAGCGAACCCGCCGATGTCACCGAACTGCAGCGCGGATGCGATCTCGTCACCGAAATCCTGCGCGGTAAAACCCTTCTCGGCTCGCCGGTCTGGTCCACCTCCCAGCATCTTTGCTCGACGGCGCCGATGGGCACCGGGGGACATACCGTCGTCGATCCGCACTGCCGGGTCCACGGAATCGACGGACTGCAGGTTGTCGACGGGTCGATACTGCCCGGAATTCCGAGCCGTGGGCCGCACGCCACGGTGACGATGCTGGCCCACCGGGCCGCGGAATTCGTGTCCGCCAGTGGGGTTAACTGAGTTCGTAGCGGATCGGCAGGTGCTTGAGGCCGCCGACGAAGGTGGTGGCCATCATGTCCGGTTCGCCGGCCAGCTCGATGGATTTCAGCCGAGGCACCAGTTCGGTGAAGAAACTGTTGATCTCCATCCGGGCCAGTGCGGCCCCGAGGCAGAAGTGCACACCATGGCCGAAGGAGAGGTGCTTGTTGGGGTCGCGTCCGACGTCGAAGCGGAACGGATCGTCGAAGGCCTCGTCGTCGCGGTTGGCCGAGACGTAGGACAGCAGCACCGACTCGCCCTTGGCGATCGGCACACCGCGGACCACGGTATCGGCCTGTGCGGTGCGCATGAACTCCTTAACCGGCACGACCCAGCGGATGATCTCCTCGACCGCGGTCGGCATCAAGTTCATATTGTCGCGGAGTCGTGCAAGTTCGCCCTGGTTCTCGATCAGCGCCAACATGCCGCCGGAGATCGCCGCGCTGGTGGTGTCGTGGCCGGCGCTTGCCACGATCACGTAGTAGGAGAGCGTGTCCATGTCCGAAAGTGGCTCGCCATTGATCTTCGCGTTCGCGATGGCCGAGGCGAGGTCCTCGGTGGGATGCTCCCGGCGGGACTGCGTCAGCGCAGAGAAGTACATGAAGAAGTCCAGCAGCACAGCCTGGATGTCCTCGACACCGCCGCCGCGTTGGAATTCCGAATCGTCGCCGCCGAACATTTCCTGGGTCAGCTTGAGCATCCGCGGGAAGTCCGACTCGGGCAGTCCCAGCAGCGAAAGGATGACGTAGAGCGGGTAATTGACCGCGACCTCCTGAACGAAGTCGCATTCCGGGCCCTTTTCCACCAGCTTGTCGACGTAGATCTTGGCCAATTCATCGACGCGGATCTTCAGGTCGCGCATGGCTTTCGGACGAAACCAGTCCACCCCGATCTTGCGGACGTCGCGGTGGTGCGGGTCATCCATGTGGATCAGCGTGCGCAGCCCGATTCCCGCCTCCACGTCACGCAGAAATGCGTCATCGGCGGCAGCGATGGCCAGCAGGGGCCGCGGATAGTTGGTGAACAGGTCGTTCTGTCGCTCGATCTCCATGACGTCGGCATATTTGGTGATGGCCCAGAACGGGCGATACGGAGGCGCGTCGACCCAGGACACTGGGGCGTGCTCCCGCAGATGGCTGAGCGCCTCGTGCAGTTTTTTCTCGTCGGCGTAGGCCTGCGGCGTCGCCAGGGCCTTGGCGGCGGGGTCCATGATCCGTGCGCTCAATTCAGTCTCCCAAACATGCATCGAAAAAACTTGACGGCCGTCAGCTTCACAGTGTGGGCGATGTCGGCGCGAAGGGCTAGATTCTCACGGCCATAACTTCGCCCCACCTTGATGGCCAGCATAACCACGCTTATGTGAGCGGCCGCACACCCTCCGCGTAGTCTCGGCTCCCGTGCCGTCCCGCTTCTTCACACGACTTTTCGGCGGCCCGCTGATCCGCTGTGCCGCCACCCTGCTGAGCCTTGTCGTGCTCATCGCCGGATGTGGCGCCGCAGTCCCGGCCGGCTCCGCCGACCCCACGGTCGTCTCCACGACCAACGGTCCGGTGCGTGGCGTGGCCGGCACCCTCGACGGGCGGGGCTTCCGGGTGTTTCAGGGCATTCCTTACGCTGCTGTTCCGCAGCGCTGGCAGCCGCCGGTGGCCCCCGCCCGGTGGACGCCGGTGCGCGACGCCACCAAACCAGGTCTGCGGTGTATCCAGGACACCCGCGCCGACCCTGACTTCGGGCTTGCCACCAGCGAGGACTGTTTGAATCTGACCGTCTGGACACCGGACGGCGCCACCCCGAAATCCCGCCGGCCGGTGATGGTGTGGATCCACGGCGGCGGCTTCTTCAACGGCAGCAGCGATATCTACAACTCACGCCGGCTGGCCACCCGAGGCGACATCGTCGTCGTCACGATCAATTACCGACTCGGGGCACTGGGGTTCCTGGCCCATCCCGCACTCGCCGGCCCCGATGGCGCGTTGGGCAATTACGGACTGGCCGACCAGCAGGCTGCGCTGCGCTGGGTGCGCGACAACGTCGCCGCGTTCGGCGGCGATCCGGCCAAGGTGACCATCGCCGGCGAGTCGGCCGGGGCGATGTCGGTGTGCGACCACCTCGTCGCACCGGAGTCCTACGGGCTTTTCCGGGGCGCGATCGCGCAGAGCGGCCCTTGCCAGGCCCAGTTGGCGCTACCCGCGGCCGAGCGGGCCAGCATGGGCTACGCAGCCCAGTTGGGATGTTCTCGACCGGCGACCGCCGGGCAGTGCCTGCGCGACCTGCCCGCCGCCCGGCTTGAGTCCGGCCCCGGTTACGCCCGCATCGGCACCAATTTCCTCAGCGGACCGGTCACCGGAACCCGGCGCCTGCCCGCCGCCCCGCCCGCCGTAGCCGGCACCGGCATGACCGCCCGGGTCCCGGTCCTGATCGGCAGCACGGCAGACGAGTTCACCCTGTTCGTGGCGACGATGTTTCTGCGTCGCGGCGGTCTGCCGGCGTACCGGACTCTGTTGGCCGACACCTTCGGCGCCGAGGCGCCCGCGGTGGCCGCGCACTACCCGCCGAGCCGATACGACGGCGTCGGGCCCGCCTACGCCGCCGCTGTCGGCGACGGGGTTTTCTCCTGCCCGATCGACGCGATGACCAATAGTCTCGCCCGTCGCCAACCGGTCTATGCCTACGAATTCAACGATCGCACCGCCCCGGCCCCTGAACCCATGCGCGCCGTGCCGTTCCCGCTCGGCGCCGGTCATGCGCTGGAGTTGCGCTACCTGTTCGAGATGGGTGGTGCCCCGCCGCTCAACGTCGAACAGCGTGCGCTGGGCGACCAGATGATCGCCTACTGGAGCCGATTCGTCACCACCGGCGCTCCCGACGTTGAGGGTCAGCCGGTGTGGCCCCGACTGGATCCCGAGAAGCCGCAACATCTTTCGCTGCAGACCGGCACCCCGGTGCTCACCGGTGATTTCGCCCGACGCCATCAGTGCGATTTCTGGGCGTCGCGCGGCTGAACCGTCAGTCGAAGGTCAGCCGGACAACTGTGCAGTCGTCGTCGAAAAAGCCGGTGGTCGTTGACGCGGCAAGTTCGTCGATCAGGCCGTCAACGGACCAGTCCGGTGACTCGGCCATCCGGGTGCACGCTTGGGTGAACTCATTCGGGTCCCACTTGCCCGCCTCGGGGTCCAGCTCGAAGGCGCCGTCGCTATAGAGCACGATCGCGGTATCCGGTGCCACGAAGTAGGTGCCGGTGGCGTACTGGGTGTCCTCGAACATCCCGATCGGTAACCCCGGTGCCGTCAGAGCCGTCACGCCCACGCCCCCGCTTTGCTGCGCCACCAAGGCCAGCGCCGGCGGGTGACCCGCGCAGCCGAAGCGCAACCGGCGGGTAGACCTCTGGTAGACGCCGTACCACATCGTGAAGTAGTTGCCGTCGTGCTGATCCATCTGGAACAGCCGGTTGAGTTCGGCCAGAACGACAGTCGGTTGCAGCAACTTCTGCTGCGAGAACGTTCCCGATCGAACCATGTTGTGCACCGACACCGACAGCATCGCCGACTCGACGCCGTGGCCGGAGACATCGAGGAGGTAGAACACCAGGTGGTCGTGGTCTACCCAGTGGTAGTCGTAGCTGTCACCACCGAGATGGCGCGAGGGTACGTACCGCGATGACACCCGGACCGGCCCGTCGAGATCTCCGGGAAGGATGGACTCGACATAGCGCGCGGCGCTGTTCAGTTCCGCGACGAGTCTGTCCTGCTTCTGCTGTAGCCGGTTGGTGAGGCTTCGATTCTGGGCGTCTCGTTGGGCAATCTGTTCTTGGGCCTGCTGCTCGGCGGCCACCTCCTCGTCGATGACGCGGAATGACCCGACCAGGCCGTTGGGGGTGCCATCGGACTCGTGGAAAGGTTTGGCATGCAGGTGGACCCAGTGCGGCACCCCATCGGCGTCGAGGACCCGCAACCGTCCGATGAAGGTCTCGCCGCGGGCGACCCCGGCTACGCCGGCGAGGTAGGTGTCGAGATAGTCGGGGGTGATGAAGTCGACGGCCATCCGCCCCATCCAGTACTCGGGAGGTGCCTTCAGGGCGTTCCTCACGGAGTTGGAGATCCAACTGATCCGGTCGTCGATGATGCGGACGACGACATCGGCCATATTCTCGGCGAGTAGGCGGAAACGCTGTTCCGACAACGAGATCCGCTGAGTCAGTTCGGATCGTTCGGTGACGTCGCGCCAGGTCAGTGTCATCCAGCCCGGCTGAACCTGCGCAGCGCGGACGTCGTAGTAACGGAAGTCGTCGAGGACCTCGTTGTGATAGGGGAAGCCGTCGAGGATCACCGGTTCGCCGGCGTCCGCGCAGCGGATGTAGTGCGCCAGCAGACCCGATCCGTCGATATTGGGCAGTGAGCGCAACAGGCTGTGGCCGAGGAGTTCTTCGCGGCTCAACCCGAGGTAATCGCAGGTTGCCTGGTTCACCGCACGGTAGAGGAGGTCGACGATTTTCCCGCCGCGCGATACGCCCTCCAGGAGCACCTGTGGGTCCAGCATTGCATCTGTGCTGGCGCGCAGCAGGTCGTTGGCCCGTTGACGTTCTTCCACCGCCTCGGCCAGCACCGAATTGTCGTAGAAGGCCCAGATCCGTCCGGCCGTCAGCGGGTACGGCGCGGGTTTCGACAGCACCCCCAGATGGGTGGGTTCTTCGGTGAACCGCCACGTGGTTTTCAGTTCGGCGACGGGGTCGCGGGTGATGTGCTGTAGTTCCTTCTCCGCGGCAGCCCGGTCCAGGCACCGCTGCGCCAGGCCTGCCATCGTGTCGGCAAAGTCGGCGGCTGTCATGGCTCCGGGCGCGAGGCCGAGCAGTCCGGCGGCGGTGCGATTGACGTTGGCGAGGTCCAGGGCGGGATCGACCGACACCATGCCTACGTCGACGCCGTCAAGCAGCGCCACCAGGGGGTCGTCCATGGTCTCGTCGATCAAATCTTCGAATCCCTCTCGGCCTTCCGGCGAACCCCAGACAGCAAACGTGGAAAGGGGTGGAGATTCCCCTTGTCAAGGGAAATTACGATTTACCCACACAGGCAGCTATAAACAAGCTACCGGATTGCCGCGGTCTCGGGCAATGTGATCCTAGCCGGATCGCGGTGCGGCACGGCCCGCGATCAACGGCAAGTCGAGGTAGGTCTTGATGCCCGGCGATGCCTCGCATACGTACGGGATGGCGCTCACGCAGTGGTTTGCGGTGGCCACCACCCCCGGATTGCGGATCAGGCCCTGCGCCACTGTCTCGGGCTGCAGGCCCTTGAACGTCAGCAAGACGTCAGGGTCGCCGGTGATCTCCACCTCGAAGCGCTCGCCTCCCTCGCCCAGCGTCCACGGCGGATCGAGTTCGACTTCGCACATCAGCCAGTTCACCGCGGCGGTCACCACCGGTTGGCCGTCGACGACGGCCTCCCAGCGGAACCGGCGCGCAGCGACCGTCCCGGGCTCCATCGGCACGACGAGTTCGTCGGTGCCCTTCACCGCGACCGCGACCTCCTGGGTGGAGCGAATGCGGGGTTCGGCGGCGAAACCGAGTTGGTCGGTCACCATCCGGACCGAGGCCTTGAACCCGCCTTCCAGCAGCGCCGCCATCGGGCCGGCCATCGCCTGCTCGGGAGTCAGCCCGAACCCCATCACCTCACGCACCACCAGGGGAGAGTTGTAGGTCCGCAGGTCGGAGAACTCCTCGGAGCGGACTCCGGTGATCGCCGACGACAAGGCTGACACCATCAGCGGGAACCGTTCGGTGATACCGCCGGGGTGGATGCCCGAGCCGTGCAGGGTGACTTTTCCATCCAGGGCGGCCGCCTCGATGGCCGCCACCGCCGGGTTGTCCCGGTCGGGATACACCCAGCCGACCGGGGTGACGACGTTCTTGCCGGAGCGCAGGATCCGCTTGACGACCTGGTCGTCGGGAAGCAGCGGCGAATACATGACGCAGTCGGCGTCGACGGCCAGCAGCGCGTCGATATCGGTGGTGGCCGCGACCCCGACTGGATCCTCACCGGCCAGTTCGCCGGCGTCGCGGCCCGACTTGTCGGCGCTGTGCACCCAGCATCCGACCAGTTCCAGGTCGGGATGGCGCAGCACGCCCTGGATCGCGGCGCGGCCGACGCTGCCGGTTGCCCATTGGATTACTCGGTACATACCGGCACGGTATGCACCGACGCTGCATCGAGAATGCCGAAACGGCAGAAATCGCGATCAGCCGGCGGTGACGCGGACCAGGGTGCAGTCGTCGTCGAAGGCTCCGTTTCTGGACCGCTTCCTCAGTTGGGCGACGAGGTCGTCGAGGGTCCACCCCGGC
The DNA here is from genome assembly GCA_036782595.1 of Mycobacterium sp. Classification (GTDB taxonomy): domain Bacteria; phylum Actinomycetota; class Actinomycetes; order Mycobacteriales; family Mycobacteriaceae; genus Mycobacterium. The sequence goes on from DAIPYT010000028.1 coordinate 20,998, forward strand.
GATCGTGCGGTTTGGGCGCACAGGTCGATGAATTCCTCAAGGCCCCAGCGCTCTCCGTCGGGCAGGACCAGTTCGAAGGCGCCGTCGCTGTAGATGAGCAATTCGGCGCCCGGATGCAGCGGGTGGTCGTGGGTTTCGTAGCTGGTCTTCTCCAGCACCCCGATCGGAACCGATCCCAAAGGCAGTAGAACCGGTTCGGCACCGTCTGCGGCGAGGATGATCGCAGGGGGGTGTCCGGCGCGGGCGTACCGCAGGGTGTGGGTGGAGGGCTGGTAGACGCCGTACCAGATGGTGAAGTAGTTGCCGCCTTGCTGGTCCATCTGGAAGAGCCGGTTGAGTTCGGTGAGGACCCGGCCGGGATCCAGCAGCGTGTCGTGGTCGAGGGTTCCCGAGCGCAACAGGTTGTGGACCGAGACCGAGAACATGGCGGGCGCGATGCCGTGGCCGGACACGTCGACCACGTAGACGATGAGGTGGTCCTCGTCGATCCATCGGTAGTCGAAGCTGTCGCCGCCGAGTTCCTCGGAGGGTACGTAGCGGGAGGAGACGGGTACCGGGGCGTCGAGGTCCCGGGGGAGGATCGAGGTGACGTAGCGGGCAGCGCTGCCGAGTTCGGATATCAGTCGCCGCGCCAGTGACTCCATGCCGGAGAGGACCAGAAGGAACGCTTCGAGCAGAAATGTCACCGCGAGGGCGGTCAGCAACAAGAGCGCCATGACCGCGCTGCGACTGTCGATGAATGCCGCGCTGGCGGGATGGATGGTGAGTTCCCAGGTTCGTCCGTAGACGTCCAGCGGCAATGTGGTCGCCGTCGGTGCGGCGCTGACCTGGTCAGACTCAGCGGAGTTGCGCGCGGGGAGATCAGCGATGACGACGGGATCAGCTCGATCGCTGACGTCGGTGAGCGTGATGGCGACGCTGTCCCAGTCCCTGCCCCGGAAAGTCTCGGCAAGCAGGTCGCCGAGGCGGTAGACGGCGACGGCGAACCCGCGTATTCCGGCGCGCCGGGCTGCTTCGCTTCCCGGATCCGAACCGCCCCGGTAGATCGGTAACAGGGCGAGCATGCCCTTCTGCCTGCCGGACTCCTGGACCAGATCGATGGGGGCGGTGGCCGTGGGCTGGCCGGTGTCGCGTGCTGTCGCGATCGCGGCGGCACGTACCGGGTTGGAGGAGATGTCGAAACCGAGTGCGCTGCGGTTGTCGGCGATCGGCTCGATGTAGGCCACCACCACGTACTCCGGACGGGGTGGGACCGGCCGCAGATTGCCGTCGGCGTCGCGTTCGGTGACGGTGAAACTCTCCAGTCCTGGCTGAGCGCGCTGACTCGCCACGAATGAGGCCAAGCCCGCCTCAGTGACCAGCGGGTTCCATGACAGGGCTTGAAGATTGGGCAAGCGGGTGAGGATGTCGCGGGTGTAGATGTCGAATTCCTTGGCCGTGACCTTCTCGGATGCATCGACGAGGCCGCCGAGTCCTTCGAGTACCTCTTGATGGAGATCGACGTTGGCGGCAAGGTCCCCAGCCGCCCTGTCGGCCAACCGCTCCACCGCACCGTCGATCCGGGTTCGCTCCTGAGCGATGTTTTGAAGGATGGCAGCCATCAAGATGCCGAAGATCACCAGCGACGGGACGACGATCTTCCAGCGGCGCCCCGACCAGTATTGGGCTTGTGAGGGCAGCAGCATCAGCACCAGGGGCGCGAACACGATGACCCCGATTGAGTCGCCCACCCACCAGGTCAGCCAGCCGAACGCTGCCTGGCTGGTGCTGAGCAATCCCGTCGTGAGCTGGGCTGCGACGCCGATGGTGGGTGCGATGGTGGTGGCCAGCAGGCCGCCGAGGGCGAGGGTCAGGATCACCGCTCGCGGTGTATCGAGTCGTCGAACTTGGCCGACGAAGCGATGAACCAGGGCTGCGCCCGCAGCGGCCCCGAGAGCTGCGCCGATGCCGATTGCCGAGGCGACGAGCAAGTTCCGCGGATCTGGTTGGTCAATCTGGGCAAGCCAGAGCACGTTGGTGCCTAGAGACCCGAGGAAGACTCCGGGCAAAACGCGCCATCCGTAATGCAGCGTGGCGGCGAAGGCCACCCCGGCGGGGGGCCAGACCGGCGAGGCAAGCCCGGTCAGTTGGCCAAGGGCGAGTGCCAGGAGACCGAGGGCGGCGTAGATGACGGCGACGGGCAGCGAGACTTTGAACGCCCGCACCGCTGTCACCCCCGAATTCGCGCCACCGGTTGACGTTAAGAGCGCACCGGCCGGTGGCGCAGGAGGCCATGAGAGCGGTCGCGCTGAAGGCCTCAGATTAGCTGAAGGTCCACGATGCTCAGCCACACCGGTCCGGGCGAAGCCCTGACCTGACTGGGAGGATTTGGAGTCCACCGCAGTCGTCAGGCATACTGTTCAGGTTGTCTTGAGCCAGGTTCGCCCCTCAGGGAGCGTGCAGCCCAAGACATCTGACCAGCGCCGGCATCGGCGCATCCGGTCCCCACTTCGCAAGCGGGTTTTTCCAGGTTGCGGGGCTGCGTGCGGGTGACACACCCGACCGCGGGGGCCGGTGCACTTGGACAGGTAAACAGCGGCGGCCCAAAGGCCAGCGCCCACGTTTGTGTGAGGGCGTACCAGCAGGAGTGAAGGTAGGAGAAGCGTGGCGGGACAGAAGATCCGCATCAGGCTCAAGGCCTACGACCATGAGGCGATTGACGCCTCGGCGCGCAAGATCGTGGAGACGGTTACCCGTACCGGCGCAAGTGTGGTCGGACCTGTGCCGCTGCCGACCGAGAAGAACGTGTACTGCGTCATCCGGTCACCGCACAAGTACAAAGACTCGCGGGAGCACTTCGAGATGCGTACCCACAAGCGGCTCATCGACATCCTCGACCCGACGCCGAAGACGGTTGACGCGCTGATGCGCATCGACCTTCCGGCCAGCGTCGACGTGAACATCCAGTAGGGGAGTCAGCAATACCATGGCTCGTATAGGAATCCTCGGTACGAAGCTGGGCATGACCCAGGTCTTCGACGAGAACAATCGCGTCGTGCCGGTCACGGTCGTCAAGGCCGGACCGAACGTCGTGACCCGCATCCGCACGCCGGAGCAGGACGGCTACAGCGCTGTGCAGTTGGCCTACGGCGAGATCAGCCCGCGCAAGGTCACCAAGCCGGTCACCGGCCAGTACGCCGCAGCCGGGATCAACCCGCGCCGGCACCTCGCCGAGCTGCGTCTCGAAGACGAGGCCGCCGCCGGAGACTATGCGGTCGGCCAGGAGTTGACCGCCGAGATCTTCGAAGCCGGCAACTACGTCGACGTGACCGGCACCTCCAAGGGCAAGGGCTTCGCCGGCACCATGAAGCGGCACGGTTTCCGCGGTCAGGGTGCCGCCCACGGCGCCCAGGCAGTGCACCGCCGGCCCGGCTCGATCGGTGGCTGCTCCACCCCCGGCCGTGTCTTCAAGGGCACCCGGATGTCCGGCCGGATGGGCAACGACCGCGTCACCACCCAGAACCTTCTGGTGCACAAGGTCGACGCCGAGAACGGCGTGCTGTTGATCAAGGGTGCGGTCCCCGGCCGCACCGGCGGCTTGGTGATGGTCCGCACTTCCGTCAAACGCGGTGAGGCCAAACGAGGTGAGAAGTAATGACTCTCAAGATTGACGTCCGTACTCCTGACGGCAAGACGAGCGGCACGGTGGAACTTCCGGCCGCCCTCTTCGACGTCGAACCCAATATCGCGCTGATGCACCAGGTGGTGACTGCTCAGCTGGCCGCGAAGCGGCAGGGCACTCATGCCACCAAGACCCGCGCCATGGTGTCCGGCGGCGGCAGGAAGCCGTATCGGCAGAAGGGCACCGGCCGGGCCCGTCAGGGCTCGACCCGCGCGCCGCAGTTCACTGGCGGCGGCACCGTGCACGGCCCGCAGCCGCGTGATTACAGCCAGCGGACCCCGAAGAAGATGATCGCCGCCGCACTGCGCGGGGCGCTGTCCGACCGGGCTCGCAATGAGCGGATCCACGCGGTCACCGAGCTGGTCAGCGGGCAGACCCCGTCGACCAAGGACGCCAAGTCGTTCCTGGGCACGTTGGTACCTGTTCGGACGCCTGGAAAAAACACGAAGGTGCTGGTCGTCATCGGCCGCAGCGATGAGGTGGGCGCCAAGAGCGTGCGTAATCTGCCCGGCGTGCACATCATTTCGCCGGATCAGTTGAACACCTACGACGTGCTCAACGCCGACGACTTGGTGTTCAGCGTCGAGGCGCTCAACGCTTACATCGAGCACAATTCCCGTGCCACCGAGGAGGTGTCGGCCTGATGGCGACCGTGACCGACCCGCGCGACATCATCCTTGCGCCGGTGATCTCTGAGAAGTCCTACGGCCTGATCGAGGACAACGTCTACACGTTCTTCGTCCACCCGGACTCGAACAAGACCCAGATCAAGATCGCCATCGAGAAGATCTTCTCGGTCAGGGTGGAGTCGGTGAACACCATCAACCGGCAGGGCAAGCGCAAGCGCACCCGCTTCGGCTACGGCAAGCGCAAGGACACCAAGCGCGCGATCGTGACCCTGGCCGCCGGCAGCAAGCCGATCGACATCTTCGGAGCACCGGCCTAGCCGGTGAGAAAGCAACTGAAGGACACCCCATGGGAATTCGCAAGTACAAGCCGACGACCCCCGGTCGCCGCGGTGCCAGCGTCTCCGACTTCGCTGAGATCACCCGCTCGACGCCGGAGAAGTCGCTGCTGCGCCCGCTGCACAGCACTGGTGGGCGTAACGCGCACGGCCGCATCACCACCCGGCACAAGGGCGGTGGCCACAAGCGCGCTTACCGGGTGATCGACTTCCGTCGCAACGACAAGGACGGCGTCAACGCCAAGGTCGCGCACATCGAGTACGACCCGAACCGCACCGCGAACATCGCGCTGCTGCATTTCCTGGACGGCGAGAAGCGCTACATCATCGCCCCGCAGGGTCTCAAGCAGGGTGACGTCGTGGAGTCCGGTCCCAACGCCGACATCAAGCCGGGTAACAACCTGCCGATGCGCAACATCCCGTCCGGCACCTTGATCCACGCGGTCGAGTTGCGGCCCGGGGGCGGCGCGAAGCTGGCCCGCTCGGCGGGCTCCAGCATCCAGCTGCTCGGCAAGGAAGGCAGCTACGCCTCGTTGCGTATGCCGTCCGGTGAGATTCGCCGCGTCGACGTCCGCTGCCGTGCCACGGTCGGCGAGGTGGGCAACGCCGAGCAGTCGAACATCAACTGGGGCAAGGCCGGCCGTATGCGGTGGAAGGGCAAGCGCCCCACCGTCCGTGGTGTCGTGATGAACCCGGTCGACCACCCGCACGGCGGTGGTGAAGGCAAGACCTCCGGCGGCCGCCACCCGGTCAGCCCGTGGGGCAAGCCCGAGGGCCGCACCCGCAAGCCGAACAAGCCGAGCGACAAGCTCATCGTCCGACGCCGTCGCACCGGCAAGAATAAGCGCTAGGAGTACCAGCGATGCCACGCAGCCTGAAGAAGGGCCCGTTCGTCGACGACCACCTCCTCAAGAAGGTCGACGCTCAGAACGAGAAGAACACCAAGCAGGTCATCAAGACCTGGTCGCGTCGGTCGACCATCATCCCCGACTTCATCGGCCACACCTTCGCCGTCCACGACGG
>DAIPYT010000029.1:0-26551 GCA_036782595.1 Mycobacterium sp.
GGGTCGGTCTTGCTCACTTTGCCTTGCTCACTTTCCTTTGAGTTGTAAAACGGTACCGGGGCCGGTGCTGCCCGGCGTCAGTTCGGCGGCGAGTTCCGCGCAGTAACGCTCCAGGGGCAGGCCGAAAACATCGGCGCTCAGGGGTTCTTCGAGGAGTCGTCCCAGTTGTTCGGCGATGATCACCAGCGCCATGATGAGGACGCTCAGCACGATTCCGGCCACGTTGTCGTGGCCGCCGGCGTCCACCCGGGTGCAGACCAGTATCGCGAAGAACCAGGCCAGTCCTCGGATGAAGATGTCGTAGAACCGGGGAATGGGTTGATGCCGGATGCGTTCCAGGCCGACGTCGGTTGTGACCTGTGCGGAATTGATGGTGACCAGGACCCTGCGGGCCTGGCGATCGATCATCCCGGCCTGGGTTAACTCGGCGATGTCAGCCGCCTGACGGCTCAGCAGTCCGGCGGCGCTGCAGTCGGCCGGATCCTCCGGGGTCAGATCCTCCAGCCCGGGTGCGGGCGGGGTGCCGCGCAGTTCGGCGGCCAGCGTGAACGCGTGGCGAACCTCGCGCCGGCGCATCCGATCGGTCACGGCCGCCATCGCAGGTGTGCCGTCCTGGTAGGAGACCAGGGCGTAGTGGAAGGCGCGGCTATTGACCAGGACCCCACTCCACAGCGTGCGCGCCTCCCACCACCTGTTGTAGGCGTTGCGGTTGCGGAATCCGATGAAGATGGAGACCACGATGCCGAGCAGCGGGATCAGTGTGGAAACACTCTCCAGCGCAGCGGAATCGACGACATCGACGACGACGGTCATCACCACCGCGACGGCGATAAGTCCCAGCAGGTCATAGCGGAGCCTGCTGAGGACTTGGCGCACGGTACCGCCGGTCATCGCGAGCCCGGGGGATGTGTCGAGGGATGCGCCGGCCCGAGGATCTCCTCGGTGAGCCCCGCGCAGAACCGTTCCATCGGCAGGCCGAAGACGTTGTCGCTCATCGGTTCTTCGAGCAGACGGCCAAGCCGCTCGGCGACGATGAAGAGGGCCATGATGAGGATGCTCACGGCGATGCCCAACGGTTTGTCATGGCCCCCGGTGTCCAGGCGGGTGCACACCAGGATCGCGAAGAACCATGCCAGACCCCGGATGAACACGTCGTAGTAGCGGGGGATCGGCTGTTGCCGAATGCGTTCCAGTCCGCCGGCCGCGGCCGTCTGCGCGGTATTGAGGTTCACCAGCACGGTGCGGCCCTGGGCATCGGTCATATTGGCCCGGGTCATCGCGCCGATGTCTGCGGCCTGGCGGGCGAGCAGATCGCCACTGGAGGCGGCGGCCGGATCCTCCGGGGTCAACGCAGAGACCGTGGGGCCGGCCGGTGTGCCGCTCAACTGAGCAGCCAGTTGCCAGGCGTGGCGGACCTGCCGTCGCCGCATCCGATCGGCAACCACCGCCGTCTCCGGGTCCGGGTTGCCCACCGCCGTCAGCGCGTTACTCATGGCGCGGGCATTCCCGACGACCTGACCCCACAGGGTACGGGCCTCCCACCACCTGGCGTAGGCGTTGCTGTTGCGGAAGCCGATGAAGATCGACACCACGATCCCCAGCAGCGGAACAACCGGGGCGGCGCTCTGCAACGGCAGGATGTCGACCAACACCGCCATCGCCGCCGCCACGGCCAGCACGGCGAGAAGGTCGTATCGCATCCGCCAGGCCACCGCGCCGATGACCCCGAAAACGCCCGTCACGTCGAGGATTCTGACACGGCCGGCGCGGGCATCCGGCCGATGCGGCCAAGGCGGCATGGTTGCGGGGACCTTCCGGTTCGGGCGTGATCTGACAGCGCTAACTCTGCTGGCTGTCGACCCCGCCCAAGGTCCTCCGTGCGGGCCCTTCCGGGGATGACATCGCTGTCCCCCGATCGGAGGACTAGAACCAGGAGTCGCGCATCTGAAGCGTCGTGCGGTCCAGCGACTCCAGCAGGTCCAACTGCGGGGCCGTCTTGGGTAGCTCGTAGCGGAAGAAGTAGCGGGCTGCCTGGCGCTTGCCGTCGTGGAAATCGTCGGTGCCCCCATGGGCGGCCACCGCCTGCTCGAGCCAGATCCAGGCGACGACGATGTGGCCGAAGGCCTCCAGGTAGACCACGCTGTTGGCAAGGGCGGCCTCGATGTCCCCCGAGCCGAACATCGTCGCGGTGACGGCCACCAGCCGCTGCCAGGCGGCGTTCAATTGCCATGCTGACTGCGCGGTTTCACCACCGAGTTCGGTGGCCGATGCCACCGTCTGCGCCACCGCGCCGCCCAGCGCGGCCAGGTTGGCCCCGCCCTGGTGCACCACCTTGCGGCCCAGCAGGTCCAGGCTCTGGATTCCGTGGGTGCCTTCGTGAATCGGGTTGAGCCGGTTGTCGCGGTAGTGCTGTTCGACGTCGTATTCCCGGCTGTAGCCGTAGCCGCCGTGTACCTGGATGGCCAGGTTGTTCGCCTCCAGACACCACTGCGACGGCCAACTCTTGGCGACCGGTGTGAGGATGTCGAGCATCATGGTGGCGGTGTCGCGTTCCTGTTCGGATTGCGCTCCGTGCTGCAGGTCGACCAGTTTGGCGCAGTACAGCAGCAACGCCATCCCGCCTTCGACATAAGCCTTCTGTGCCAGCAACATGCGCTTGATGTCAGCGTGCTCGATGATCGGAATCTGCTGCACCGCAGGGTCTTTGGACATGATCGGGCGGCCCTGCGGGCGCTGGCGGGCGTACTCGACGGATTTCAGGTATCCGGTGTAGCCGAGGGCCACCGCGCCCATCCCAACGCCGAGTCGCGCCTCGTTCATCATGGTGAACATGTAGGTGATACCGCGGTGCGGCTCACCGACCAGATAGCCGACGGCACCCGCCCGCCCGTCGGGGGTGAATGTGCCGTCACCGAAATTCAGAACGGTGTTGGTGATACCGCGCTGTCCCATCTTGTGGTTCAGCCCGGCCAGTGCGACGTCGTTGCGTTCACCGATGGTGCCGTCGTCGTTGACGAGGTACTTGGGCGCGATGAACAGCGAGATGCCCTTGGTGCCGGGCGGGCCACCGGGGATCTTGGCCAGGACGAGATTGATGATGTTGTCGGTCATATCGTGTTCGGCCCCGGAGATCCACATCTTGGAGCCGAATAGCCGGTAGCTGCCGTCTGTTTGTGGCTCGGCGCGGGTGGTGATGTCGGCCAGCGATGATCCGGCCTGGGTCTCCGACAACGCCATGGTGCCGGAGAACCGTCCGGCCAGCATGGGCTTTACGAACGTGTCGATCTGCTCGGCGGTACCGAAGGTGGACAGCAGATTGGCGTTGGCCATGCTCAGCATCAGATATCCGGCGGTGCTGACGTTGGCCGCCGCGAACCAGGCGAAGGCCGCCTGCGCCACCGTGGTCGGTAACTGCGCCCCGCCGAGGTCGGTGTCCATCGTCATCGCGATGAGATCGGCGTGGGCCACCGCGTCGAGAGCTTCCTTGACCTCCGGGATGACGGTGACACGCGTTCCGTCGAAAGTCGGCTCGTGGGCGTCGCTCTTCTTGTTGTGGTTGGCGAAGTAGCGGGTTGCCAGTTGTTCGCACAGCTCGAGGACGGCATCGAAGGTGTCGCGGGAGTGCTCGGCGAACTTCTGGAGTTTGGGCAGCTCGTCGATCCTCAGCCAGTCATACAGCAGGAAATCCAGATCGCGCCGCGACACCAACAGTGACTGCATGTACCCAGTGTGCGTTAACGCATTAGGACCCGCAGCAGCCGCCGGCCGCATCGACCGGGGTGAGGTCGGTGAATGTCTCCGAGAATGTCTCCGAGTCGGCCAGCTTGGTGTAGACCTCCCACCGCTCACCGTCGGGGGCGCCGACCCACACCTTGTCCTGGAGGGCGAAGCAGCAGGTGGTGCCGATCTCCTCCTCGGTGAACAGCCCCGCATCGGTGAAGCGGGCGATCTCGGCGTGCACCTGCTCGCTGGACTCGACCTCCACGCCGAGGTGGTTGAGCGTGCCGCCCTGGCCGGGATTCTCCAACAGCACGAGTTTCAGGGGCGGCTCGGTGATCGCGAAGTTCGCGTACCCGGGCTTCAACTTCGCGGGCGCGGTGCCAAACAGCTTGGAGTAGAACGCGATCGCCGCGTCGAGGTTATCGACATTGAGGGCTAGTTGGATACGGGACATCGGGACCTCCTCAGATCCGATAGGACATATGTCGAACTATTCGGGTATCCACCAGAGTGCCACCTTTTTGATATATGTCAATCTTTCTAGTAGCGTCCGCGGTATGCCCAAGGCGTTGCCCGCGATCGATATCTCCGCGCCGGTCTGCTGCGCTCCGGTGGCGGCCGGACCGATGAGTGACGACGCCGCCCTCGAGGTTGCGCTGAGGCTCAAAGCCCTTGCTGATCCGGCCCGGGTCAAGATCATGTCGCTGCTGTTCGGTACACCCGAAGGGGAGGAGAACAGCCGGGATCTGGCCGCAGCCATCGGGATCAGCGAGTCCACGGTGAGTCATCACCTGACCCAATTGCGCAACGCAGGACTGGTGGAGTCCGCGCGGCGTGGAATGAACGTCTATCACCGGCCGTACCGGCCGGCCATGGCGGCTCTGTGCGCCGTCCTCGATCCCAATTGCTGCCGCTGACAACGAAAGTTCCGACATGGCTGACGTAACCACTCGGGATGACACCGCCGGTGTCGTCGCCCGACTCTCGGCCCTCGACCGATTCTTGCCGATCTGGATCGGAATCGCGATGGCCGCCGGTCTGCTACTCGGCCGGTTGGTGCCGGGACTCAGCGGCGCGGTATCGGCGGTACAGGTCGACGGTGTCTCGCTGCCCATCGCACTGGGCCTGCTGGTGATGATGTACCCGGTGCTGGCCAAGGTGCGTTACGACCGGTTGCAGTCGGTGACCGGCGACCGCAAGCTGTTGATCGCCGCGCTGGGTCTGGTCTGGCTCCTCGGCCCGGCACTGATGTTCACCCTCGCCTGGGTCTTTCTGCCCGATCTGCCCGAGTACCGGACCGGCATCATCATCGTGGGCCTGGCGCCCTGTATCGCGATGGTCATCATCTGGAACGACCTCGCCCTGGGTGATCGGGAAGCGGCCGCGGTCCTGGTGGCCATCAACTCAGTGATCCAAGTGTGCTTTTTCGCAGTCCTGGCCTGGTTTTACCTGTCGGTCTTGCCGGGCTGGCTGGGTATGAACCAGACGGCCATCGAGGCCTCGCCGTGGCAGATAGCGAAGTCGGTTCTGATTTTTCTGGGCGTGCCGTTGGTGGCGGGTTACCTGACCCGCCGCTACGGCGAAAGGGCCAGGGGCAGAGACTGGTACGAGTCGACGTTCCTACCGAGGATAGGGCCGTGGGCGTTGTACGGTCTGCTGTTCACCATCGTGATCCTGTTCGCGCTACAGGGCCGACAGGTGACATCCCGGCCATGGGATGTGGTGCGGATCGCGCTGCCACTGCTGGCGTACTTCGCGATCATGTGGAGTGCCGGCTATCTGGTGGGCACCGCGTTGCGGCTGGGCTACCCGCGAACCGCAACCCTGGCGTTCACCTCCGCGGGCAACAACTTCGAGTTGGCGATAGCCGTGGCCATTGCGACCTTCGGTGCCACCTCGGGCCAAGCACTGGCCGGGGTGGTCGGTCCGCTGATTGAGGTGCCTGTCCTGGTCGCCTTGGTCTACGTGTCGTTGGCGTTGCGCCGCAGAGGTGTTGGTGTGCGGGACCACTGATCGTCTAACGCCGATCTCGCCCCATCACCGCGAAGGCCCCGGCCCCGACGAACGCGATCACCAGAAAAGCCAGGAGATACACAACCGCCAGCTCGCCACCGTTCTGGATGGGGTGCAACGCTTTCGACTGATGTTCGGTGAAGTACGCGAATGCCATCACCGCAGCACCGACCAGGGCGACGATGCGGGCGAAGACGCCGAGTGCCAGCAGGAGGCCCACCACCAATTCGATGACGCCGGCATACCAATAGGGCCAGGTTCCCATCGGGACGGCCCCATTTTTCGTGGCCGGCCAACCAAAGAGCTTGGCTGTCCCGTGCACGGCGAACATCAGGCCGATGACAATTCGAAAAACACCGAGGGCGGTTGATGAGTACCGGTCCAGCCGGGAATCAATGGCGTGCGTCATGAACAAACCATATTCCCGGTCACCGGTCTGTGCCCGCTCAACCGTCAGGCAGCATGCGTTCAGGGTGGTGGTAGGTGTTGGTGCCGCCATGAGGCGACAGGCCCGGACAAAAGCGAGAGCTCCCGTCCGCGGATATGTTCGACCTGAACGGCTAACCGCGCACCGTTATGGTTTGCAGGTGAGTGAAAATCAGATGCTGGTCCTCAACCGCGCCGACCTCGACGGTCTCGGGTTGACCTGGACCGAGATCATCGATGTCCTGGAGGACGCCTTCCGTCAGAAGGCCCAGGGGCTGGTGCAGAATCCGCCCAAGCCCAAGGTCGCCTCACGCGAGGATGCCTTCATTCACGCGATGCCCGCCTACCTCGGCGGCTCGGACCGCATCGGCATGAAGTGGGTCGCCGGTTACGAGCAGAACTTCGCCAAGGGCCTGCCCTACATCTACGGCGTGATGATCATGAACGACCCCGAGACCGGCCGGCCGGTGGCACTGCTCGACGGCGGCTGGATCACCGAGATGCGCACACCGGGCGTCTCCGGTGTGACGATGCGCCACGTACCCGGTGAGCCGAAGCATCTGGCGATCGTCGGTTGTGGCTTGCAGGGACAGCGCCATCTGGAAGTGGCACTGGAGGTGCACCCGGGCATCACCCAGATCACCGCCTACGATCGCAACGGCGACAGGGTCCTCAGGATGTTCGACGAGAAGGCGGGTGACCGGGTGACCCGCCTGGCCGACTCGCCCGCCGACGCGGTGAGTGGTGCAGATCTGGTGATCACCACCATCACCGTTCCGCTCGACCCCAAAGTGGATTGCGCCAACACCGATCCCAACGCACTGCTGCTGCCGGTGGACTACGACGACGCCATGGCGCAGAAAGCTTTCGACGATGCAGTCGTCTACTGCGTCGACGACCTCGGTCAGTACGAGTCGGTGGCCGACAGTCTGTACTTCTTCGGCCTGCCCAAGCCGGACACCCACCTGGCCGCCGTCGTCTCCGGTGAGTACGACGTGCCCACCACGGGCCGGCGGATGTTTCTCAACATGGGGATTGCGATGGATGATGTGGCGCTGAGCGCGCTGGTGCTGGACCGTGCCACGGCCGCCGGGGTTGGCCACTACATTGAGTTCCCATGATGGTGACGGGACGGGCAACATGGGTGCGGGCCGGCGTGCTGGCCGCCGGGTTGGGGGCGGGACTGCTTGCGGGACCCGGAGTCGCGGCGGCCGATGACGGCCGGGGTGCCGCGGTCGAGCAGGATCGCGGTGCCGCCAAGCGGTCCCATGGAACTGTCGGCCGGTCGCCGAAATCGCATACCGGTAACCGGACCCGCGCGACGGCGGGCCCGGCGACCGGCCCGGCTGCGGCAAAAGACAGCCTTCTCAAAGAAGCTGCCGCGCAACGGGTTACCCCTGAAGCCAAGGCATCGCGGGCAGCGGGACCGGCGAGCGCCGGCAGCACGGCCGCCGCGACGATCGCCGCACCCGCTACGACCGCCGTACCCGCTACGACCGTGGCGCCCGCTAACGCCGCCGCCGCCACGGCGACCAGGCCTCCCGGCCCGATCCGGTCCGCCGTTCTGGCCGCGAAGGCCTACATCTACGGCTACCCGCTCATGGAATACCAGCGTGTCCGTCAGACCGTCGGCACCGTCAACACCCTGTATAACCTGACCAGCTTCGCCAACCCCGATGTCGATCCGATCTGGTTGTCCATCGGTGGCGGTAAGCGGCCCAACGTCGACACGTTCTACTCACTGGCCGAATTGGACCTCAGCAGCGGACCGGTGGTGCTGTCCATTCCCGATATGGGCAGCCGCTACTTCAGCTTCCAGCTGACCGACCCCTATACCAACGTATCGGCCTATATCGGTTCTCGCACAACGGGATACGGGCCGGGTAAGTACGCCATCACATGGGAGGGCGGACCGCAGGTCGACATTCCCGACGCGCAGACCATCCTGGTGCCCTACAGCAGCATGCTGGCACTCGGCCGCACACTGGCCGGTGACGAGGCGGATCAACAGTCGGCCATCGAGCTGATCAAGCAGTACGCACTGGCCCCGACCGGCGGCGCCGTCAGCCCGGTGATCCCGATACCGGGACCGGGCATCGGCTACCTCGATGCCATCAGCGCCGGAATCGAACTCAACCCCCCGCCCGCCATCGATGATCCGGAACTGTCCGAGCTGGCTCGGATCGGCGTCGGACCGGGCATGCGGGTCGCTGACGCCGACCTCGGGCTGCTCTCGACGATCGCCGTCGAAATGGCGGTGCGTACCACCGCCGCTCTGCTTCCGCTGTTGACCGCCGTCAACCAGTACGCCGCCGCGCTGGGCAACCGCGGCTGGGCCACCCCCGACCCGGCGATCGGCAATTACGGCACGAACTACCTTCTGCGCGCCGGCGTTACGGAGGCGGGCCTGCTGGCCAACACCCCTGAGGAAGCCGTGTACTCGGCCGGCCTGCTCCGCCGGGATCTGCTCCCGCTGCGCGGGTGGGGCGCCCAGACCTCCGTCCTGCACTTCGCGCCGGGCGAGGAGCCGCCGGTCAACGCCTTCTGGTCGGTCACCGTCTACGACGCGGCCGGCCATCTGGTGCCCAACGCCCTGGGCCGCTACAGCGTCAGCAGCAGCCGCCCGGAGGAGTTGGTCCGCCGCCCCGACGGGTCGATCGACATCATCTTCGCCCTGCGTGATCCAGGCGATCCTGGGGCTAATTGGCTCAAGGTTCCGGCCGGCGGCCGGTTCAGCGCCTATCTGCGCATGTATTGGCCCGACCAGCCGATCCTCGACGGCACCTGGCAGCCGCCGGCCATCGTTCGCGGCCGCTGACTATGCCGGGTGGCTCACTCGCCGGATGACGAGTCGCCGCCCACCTCGGCCGCCATCGGCGGCGGCAGCGGCGCGGCAGACGTCGCCGACGCGGTCGCCGATTTCGACGTAGTCGGAGCCGCAGTGCCTGAGGTGGTCGGCTTCGAGGACGTCGGGGTCGAACTCGAGGTGGCCGAATCCGCCGCGGTCGATGAGGCGGGGGCCTGCGGACTGCTGTGGAAGTCGCTCCAGGTCTCGGTGCGGAAGGTATCGCCGCCCGCGGTGACGCTGAGCGCGGTCGGGGTCACGGTGTATGTCACGCCGTCGTTGTTCACCACGAAGGTGTCGTCGGAGGTCTGCTTGGCCGAAGCGATGAGCTTTGCGCCGTCCGAGACCCGGACCCCGCGGTACTCGTAGGCCCCGGTGGTGGTTTTGCAGATCGCCACCCGAGAGCTCTTGGTCGTGCCGAAGAGCACCGCGGTATCGGGCGTGGTGCAACGGGCCGTCGAATCGACATAGCCCTCGCCGTCTGACGGCGGCGCCGCGGCGAATGCCAGCGGCATGCCGACGGCGATCAGCGCCGCCGCCGCTGCGGCGGCGAGACCGGTTTTTTGCAACGTGGAAGTTCTCACCTGATCCACCAGACCACACCCCACACCGCGCGCGCGAGGGGCGATGCGGAGCTAAGACCGGATCGTTAGGCGTCTGAGATTGAGGGTTCGACCCATCGGCCTCGGTGCAGGACTGCGTCGATGCTCAGGCTGTCATCGAGGACCACCAGGTCGGCACGCGACCCCACGTCCAGCACCGGGCTGGGAAGGCCAAGGGCACGAGCCGGATTCACCGAAGTTTGGGCCACCGCCAGCAGCATCGATTCATCGCGCGCCAAGCCGCCCCCGGCGTTGGCGGCCACCGCGAAACCGAACAGGCGGTCCATTGTCGCGGTGCTCCCTGCAATGGTGTCGGTGCCGACCAGGTGAGCGACCCCGCCTGAGACGTCGACGTCCAACGGGCCGATCCGGTAGGCGCCGTCGGCCATCCCGGCCGCCGCCATCGCATCGGTCACCAGTGACACCCGGTCCGGTCCGGCTGTGCGGGTGACGTGGCGATACAGGGCAGGGTCGACATGCACACCGTCGGCGATCACCTCGACGGTGACGCGCGGATCCTCCAGCAGGGCGATCACCGGGCCGGGTTCGCGGTGGTGGATCGGGCGCATCGCGTTGAACAGATGAGTGCCGACCGTCGCCCCGGCGTCGATCGCCGAACGGGCCTGTTCGTAGGTGGCCTCGGTGTGTCCGACAGCGGCCACCGCGCCGGCGTCGACGATCCAGCGCACCGCATCCAGTCCGCCACGCCGTTCCGGTGCCAGCGTCACCATCCGGATGGCTCCGGCCCCGGCGTCGAAAACCGCTTGTAATTCGGCTGTTTCAGGGTCGCGCAGCAGCGCGGGATCGTGCGCCCCGCACCGCTTGGCGGCAAGCCACGGACCCTCCAGATGGATGCCGGCGATCAGGCCGTCGCGGACGTGCTCGGCCAGCGAACCGACTTGGCGCAGAAGATCATCGGGGGCCTCGGTGACCAGTGAGGCCACCAGGGTGGTGGTGCCGTGCCGACGGTGCAGTGCCACCACGGTCTCGGTCTGCCCGGCGGTTGAAGCGTTTGAGAAGCTGCCGCCACCGCCGCCGTGGACGTGGGTGTCGACGAAACCCGGCACCACCGTCGCCGCGCCGAAGTCCCGGTCGGCCGGCCGGCCGGGCGATCCGGCACCAATCCCGGTGATGGTGTCGCCCGATACCTCAATCCACCCGGGCCGCAACAACTCTGCGCCGGTCAGCACGGTGCCGGCCGTGAGCAGCACCTAGATACCCTGCCAGTCCGGCTTGGATTCGAATGTCTCCCGGTAGTAGTCGGCCAGCTGCAGCCGGCGTGCGGCGGCGTCGTCGAGCAGCACCGTGGTGTGCGGGTGGTGCTGCAGGATGGTGGCCGGCCACATTGCGCTGACCGCGCCTTCGACCAGTTGATGCACGGCCTCGGCCTTGGAGCGCCCGGTGGCCACCAGGACGACGTGGCGGGCTTCGGAGATGGTGCCCAGGCCCTGGGTGACGCAGTGGGTGGGGACCGCGTCGAGGTCGCCGTCGAAGAAACGGGCGTTGTCCAGGCGGGTCTGCCGGGTCAGGGTCTTGATCCGGGTCCGCGACGCCAGCGACGATCCGGGCTCGTTGAAGCCGATATGTCCGTCGGTGCCGATTCCGAGGATCTGCAGATCCACCCCGCCGGCATCGCGAATGGCCTGGTCATAGCCAGAGCAGGCGGCCGGAATATCTGCGGCGAGGCCCTCGGGCCCCTGTACCGCCCCCGGTGCGAAGTCGACCCGGGAAACGAACACTCTGTTGATGAAGTTGCGGTAGTTCTCCGGGTGGTCGGCGGGCAGACCCACGTACTCGTCCAGGGTGAAGCCCCGGGCCTGGGAGAACGACAGCCGCCCGGCTTCGTATCGGGCGACGAGGTCGTCGTAGATGGCCAGCGGCGAAGAGCCGGTGGCCAGGCCCAGTACCGCGTCAGGCTTGCGGCGCAACAACGATTCGATGGCGTCGGCCCCGAGTCGGCCGATCTCGGCGGTGTCTTTGAGGATGACGACTTCCATAGCCGGGGCGATTCCTACTTACCGGCGGTGGACTTGTTGGCGGTGAAAAGATGTGCGCAGCAGGCGATTCCCGCACCGGTGTTGACGTCGTCGGTCATGACGACGTTGGCGGGCTCACGCTCATCCATCACCACCACCGGTACCACCGGGCTCAGACCGGCCGCGACGATGGCCGGGACGTCGTAAATGATCACCGGTTGGCCGGCCTCGACGGTGTCGCCCTGTGCCACCTGCGCGGTGAACCCCTCGCCATTGAGTGTCACGGTGTCCAGACCTAGGTGAACCAGCACCCCGACACCGTCGGCGGTCATGATGACGTAGGCGTGCGGCAGTAGCTTGAGGATCTTGCCGCTCACCGGTGCCACCGCGTAGATCACCTCATGGGTGGGATCGATGGCGGCTCCGTAGCCGACCATTCCGTCGGCGAACACCGGGTCGGGAACATCGGACAGTGCCAGTGCGCGGCCCTCGACGGGCGCGAAGACCGGGGTTGAGCTCACAGGAGGCTCCTTTGCTGGGTGTTTGTGCGCAAGGATAGAGATCAACGATAGAGATCAACCCAGGCCCGGGAGGCCAAAACCGACTCTCCTGCGGAGCGGGGGTCTAAGCTTCCGCTGAGCTGTGATTTAGGAGGGGCCGGGCCCAGATGAGTGAAACAACCAAAACCTCAGGCGCGCAAGGGAAATCGGGATTGAACATCCCCGGTTTTGCACAACTGCAGCGGCTGGGCAAGAGCCTCATGCTGCCGATCGCGGTGCTGCCCGCGGCCGGCATTCTGCTGCGCCTGGGCCAGGATGACCTGCTGGGCCGGATCAAGGCCCCGGTGATCGGCCCGTTCTTCCAGGCCATGAGCGCCGCCGGTGGCGCGTTGTTCGACAACCTGGCCATGCTGTTCGCCGTCGGCGTGGCCATCGGGTTCGCCCGGAAGGCCGACGGTTCCACCGCACTGGCGGCGGTGGTCGGCTACCTGGTGATGCAGGCCGTATTCAAGACCATGTCGCCGTTCGTGCTGGAAGGCGTGCTGGACAAAGCCGGTAAGCAGGCGCAGATCAACTACAGCGTGCTCGGTGGAATCATCGTCGGGTTGATCACCGCCTGGTTGTTCGACCGCTACCACACCATCCAGTTGCCGCCGTATCTCGGCTTCTTCGGCGGCCGGCGGTTCGTACCCATCGCCGTCTCGCTGACCGTGCTGGTGGTGGCATTCGCGATGAGCTACTTCTACCCGGTGTTCAACGCCGGACTGACGGGTCTGGGCAAGTTCATCGGCGGCGCGGGCGCCCTCGGTGCGTTCGTGTACGGCTTTGCCAACCGGATGCTCATTCCCATTGGGCTGCATCACATTCTGAACTCCTACGTCTGGTTCATCTACGGCAGCTATCCGAAGCCCGACGGCACCGTTGTGACCGGTGAATTGAGCCGGTTCGCCGCCGGGGATCCGACCGGTGGACATCTGACCGCAGGCTTCTACCCGATCCTGATGTTCGGTCTGCCCGGAGCGGCGCTGGCGATGATTCAGGTGGCCAATGCGCGGCAGAAGAAAGTGGCGTTCGGCATCCTGTCGGCGGCAGGGCTGACAGCGTTTCTCACCGGTGTCACCGAGCCACTGGAGTTCGCCTTCATGTTCGTGGCCTTCCCGCTGTACGTGATCCACGCGATCCTCACCGGGTTGTCACTCGCCATCGCCTACGCCCTCGACATCCACCTCGGTTTCTCGTTCTCCGCGGGATTGATGGACCTCCTCCTCTACGGCACGGCGCCGGCGGCGAAGAACGTTCCGCTGCTCATCGTGATGGGCCTGGTCTTCTTCGTCGTCTACTACCTGCTGTTCCGGTTCGCGATCGTGAAGTGGAATATGCGAACCCCGGGTCGGGAGGTCGAGGGCGACTTCGAGGCCGAGCAGCGCGCCAACCTCAGCGAGGGTTCGGATGCGGCGACCGCGATCCCGACCGGCGGAACTGCCGTCGCGACCGCGACGGCCCCGGTGGTCGCGGGAAGTATGGCCGAGCAGTTGATCGCCGCCTTCGGCGGGCGGGAGAACCTGGTCAACGTCGATGCCTGCATCACCCGCCTGCGGATGGATGTCGCCGACAAGACCAAGGTCGACCAGGCCAGGCTGAAGGCTCTCGGCGCGGCCGGTGTGATCGAGGTCGGCAACAGCGTGCAGGCCGTTTTCGGGACCCAGGCAGAGGCGTTGAAGAACGACATCCTCGACGCGATGTAGTCCAGATCTGGTCGACTCCTGAGCAGAAGTCGCTGACCGGCAGGGCGCGTTCCGGCCGATAGACTCCTGCGGGATGACTGGCGTGCGGACCGGAGAGATCAAGGCGCTGACCGGCCTTCGCATCGTCGCAGCGGTGTGGGTCGTGCTGTTCCACTTCCGGCCCCTGCTGTTTGAGGCCTCCCCGCGGCTCGAAGACGATCTGGCTCCGCTGCTGGACTCCGGGGCCCAGGGCGTCGATCTGTTCTTCATTCTCAGCGGGTTCGTGCTCACCTGGAACTACCTGGACCGGATGGGCCCGTCCTGGTCGACGCGCGCGACCGTTCACTTTCTCTGGCTGCGGCTGTCGAGGGTGTGGCCGGTCTACCTGGTCACCATGCATCTGGCGGCGTTGTGGATCATCGTCACACTGCATGTCGGGAACGTTCCGTCGCCGGACGCCGAGAAGCTGACCGCCATCAGCTACCTCCGGCAACTGCTGATGATCCAACTGTGGTTCGAGCCGTTCTTCGACGGCACAAGCTGGGACGGCCCGGCCTGGTCTATCAGCGCCGAGTGGTTGGCATACCTGCTGTTCGGGGTGCTCATCATGATGATCTTTCGGATCGCCCGGGTGTCGAGGACCCGAACGCTGCTGATGCTGGCGGTCTTCGCCGCGTTACCGCCGACCCTGCTGCTGCTGGGCAGCGGTGTGCTCTACACGCCGTGGAGTTGGCTGCCCCGGATCGTCGCGCAGTTCACCGCCGGCGCGTTGGCCTGCGCCGCGGTCCGGCGACTGAGGCCCAGCGAGGGGGGCCGGCGCGTAGCCGGGTACCTCTCGCTGCTTCTGGTAGCCGCCCTCGTCGGTGGGCTGTACTACTACCAAGCCCACCCGGTGTCGGGGATGGTGGACTCCGGCGGGGTGATGGCGGTGCTGTTCCTGCCACTGGTGGTGGCGCTGTCAGTCGGCACCGGTACTTTGCCGGCGCTGCTGTCGACCCGGCCGTTCATCTACGGCGGGCAAATCTCCTTCAGCCTCTACATGATTCATGAACCGGTGCACACGGTGTGGAACTGGGCGGTCCAGCAGTACACCATCGTGATGCCCAAATCCACGGCCAAGATCGTCGTCGTGGCGCTGATAGCAGTCGCGATCGGTCTGGCGATGCTGCTTTATCACCTGGTCGAGGAACCGGCGCGACGATGGATGCGGCGTATGGTCGACCCCCGTGATGTCGGCAGCGAGGCCCCCGCCGGCAGGCTGCAGGCGGTCGGCGGCGCGCGGGAGGTCCGAGCCGCGCCTGCCACGCGCGCGGGCTAACCCGGTTTAGGCTTGCGCCAATGACCCTGAGAAAAGCGGTTTTTCGCACCGCGACGGCGACTGTGCTCACGGTTGCCTCCGTGGGATGGGCGCTCGGTACGGCGCCGGCCGGTTCGGCCACCGGAAAGACAAGTCACATCGCGGTGATCGGCGATTCCTACACCGCCGGATCCAGCGAGGGCGGCAACGGGCCGAAGGCTTGGCCTCAGCTCGCGTGGAAGATGCTGTCCCAGCGCGGGTTGCAGATCGACGCCGATGTGGCTGCCGAGGGCGGCGCCGGGTACGGACAGCCCGGAGACCAAGGCAGCGTCTTCCAGGATCTGACCGCGAATGCGGTCCACCAGAACGATGTCCTGATCGTGTTCTTCGGCTCCCGCAACGACCAGCCGGTGGACCCGAAGAAGTTGCCCGGGATGGCGGCAGGGGCGTTCCAACTCGCCCGGTTCACCGCACCGGATGCGAAATTCCTCATCATCGGGCCGCCGTGGCCGACCGCAAGCCCGCCGCCGGAGGTGCTGAAAATCCGGGACACCCTCCGCATGGAAGCCGCTATGGGCGGCGCGGCGTTCGTCGATCCGATCGCCGAGGGCTGGTTCGTCGGCCGGCCCGATCTGATCGGCGCGGACGGCGTTCATCCCACCGACGCGGGTCACCTCTACATGGCCGAGCGGATCGCCCCGCAGATCTATAGGCAGTTGACCATCCGGATCTGATGCCATGAATCTCGAGCGCCGCCGGCTGACGGTGACAGCGCTGGTCGGCGTCGTCGCGGTCGTTCTGGGCGGCCTGCTCGCGGACCGATCGAGCGCACCTGTCATCGACGGACCGTACTCACGGTTGCTGGCCGCAGCGACCGATCTCGGACCTGCCCGGCAGCACGTTCAACTCACTGCCGCGTTGCACCAGCCGTCAGCACCCGTGCAGCTGACGGAATGGGCTCAATCCCAGGGACTTTCGGTGCGATGGCGCGACGGCGACCCGTGGGCGATCGTCGAGGGGCAGGCCGGCGCGGTGGGTGAGGCGTTCGGTCTCGCAGTACGCGACTACCGCGCCCCCTCCGGTGCGGTCTTCTATGCCTCCCCGCAACAGCCCGGGATCCCCGATATCGCCCGCACCGAGGTGTCGAGCCTGGGCCGGATCCTCAGCTTCACCCCTTACCGCGAGGGAATGCCGCCAACCCCGCCTCGCGATGTGCCCGACGGGGGCCTGCTGCCGACCCAGTTGTGGAACGCCTACAACATGACCCCGCTGATCAACGCCGGGTTCACCGGCAAGGGTGCCACCGTCGTGGTGTTCAGCTTCGACGGGTTCGACCAGGTGGATATGGACAACTTCGCCGACTGGTTCGCACTCCCCAGGTTCACCCCCGAGGTGATCGGCGGGATGCCCGACCACCGCTCCGGTGAATCGACCATGGACCTGCAGATGATCCATGCGATGGCCCCGGACGCCAAACTCGTCATGGTCAATGCCCGCTCCACTGTGGAGGGCGGTGCGGCCTTCGAGAAACTCGGCGCGTTGATGGAGTCGGTGGACCGCCAGTTCCGCGGTGCGATCTGGAGTTTCTCCATCGGCTGGGGATGCGACCGGCTGATGACCGCCGCCGACCTGGCTCCCGTCCGCTCGGCGCTGTCGAATGCCCATAAACACGGCACGACCGCATTCGATGCGACAGGGGATCTTGCCGGGCTGGAATGCCGCGGTGGAAAACACTGGTCTGACCCGCCGAGTCCGGACGACGTCGGGCTGGACGCGGTCGCGTCGGTCCCGGAGATGACCGCGGTGGGCGGCACCTCGCTGTCCACCGATGCCCAAGGTGGCTGGCTGGCCGAGCAGGCCTGGTACGACGTTCCACTGACGCAGGGCACCGCCGGGGGTGTGTCGAGTCTGTTCGCGCGTCCCAGTTGGCAGAGTGTCGGCGCGGACGCCGGCCCGCCGGACCGGCGGCTGGTACCCGATATCGCCGCGGTGGCCGACCCGTTCACCGGGGTGAAGTTCGTCTTCCGCGGCCAGGTCGTCACCGGTGGCGGCACCTCGCAGGCCGCACCGGTGTGGGCCGGACTGGCAGCGGTCATCAACCAGTTGCTCAAAAGTGACGGGCTGGCACCGCTGGGCGATTTCAACCCGGTGCTCTACCAGGTGGCCAAAGGCGCCGCCGAACCCGGCTTCCGGGACATCGAACTGGGCGGCAACGCGATCAGCCCGAGCGCCGTCGGATACGACATGGTCACCGGTCTGGGGAGTCCCAACGTCGGAAACCTGGTCAAGAACATCCAGTTGCACCGCACGGTGGGCCGATGACGGGCGGATCGTTCGAGGGCTACGCCGTTCCGCGCGGACGCTACACCGCAGACCCTGGTCGCGGTCCTAAATACTTTGTGACACTGGGGATCTGGGCGATGATTCTGGCGGTCGGGTTGATGGTGCTGTCCTTCGTGGACAGCCGGGTACCCGACGTGCCGTCCCGCTATATCTGTCCACCCGATTGCGGCCGGCCGCCGACCGGGCTGCCGGTGGCGACCAATCCGCGCTTCACCGCATCCGACGGCTCATTCTCGGTGTCCTATCCGGCGCCGGGAGCGGCCTACGACATCACCCTCGAACCCGACGGGCTGAGAGCCGAGCTCACCGCTGGTGACGGGGGAACCCTGAGGTTGTTCAGCCAGCCGGCGGGGGGTCGTGACGCTGAACAAGTCGCCACGGAATTGCTGCAGGAAGACTATCCGGAAGCGACGCTCGCCTACCAACTGCCCAATGCGATGGTCGGTTACCGCCCCGGCTACGGCGTGGTGGCGGACTTTGCGCCCCTGGCTGCCTCAAGTCAGTCCGATCTGCTGCGGCTCATCGTCATCGTGGCCGTCAAGGACGATCTGGCCCTGCTGGCCGTCGCGGCGGGCCCGTTTCGGCAGTTCACACCGACTTCCGGCCCCGGGCCGCCATCGCCGGCGAACCTGCAGATCGCCCAGGACATGGGCAAATATGTCAACAGCTTCAGCTGGCGTGGCGATCCACCACGATGAAATGCACTGCGGCGAAGCCCTATTCGATCGGGGGCTGATCCTGGTCAGCGGGAGTCGGTGGAGGCTGCCGGTTCAGCCAGTCTTTGAGCCGGAACAGCTGACTGGCCACCAGGCCCACGCCGACCAGTAGCAGACCTCCGACGATCAGCGCAGTCGTCATTGCACCCCTTTCAGCAACTACCCTGGTCCCAGTGTCCCAGGCGTCCGGTGATGAGGTGCGTGCGGTTCGCGCACGCCTGGACGGTCTGACCATCCGGGACGCCGCCCGTCTGGGCCGGCGACTGAAGTCGCCGCGGATGCCACTGGGCGCTGCCCGACTCACCGAACTGGTCTCCCAGATCGAGACCGCCGAGGCACTTGTCGCGGCGCGGGTGGCGGCCCTACCGCCGATCACCTATCCCGACCTGCCGGTCAGCCAGCTCCGCGGCGAACTGGCCGCCACGATCGCCGCCCACCAGGTCGTGGTGGTGGCCGGCGAAACCGGCTCGGGTAAGACCACCCAGTTGCCGAAGATCTGCCTGGAGCTGGGTCGCGGCGTGCGGGGCACCATCGGGCACACCCAGCCGCGGCGGCTGGCGGCCCGTACCGTCGCCGAACGCATCGCCGAGGAGCTCGGAACCCCGCTGGGCGGTGCGGTCGGTTACAGCGTCCGGTTCACCGATCAGGTCAGTGACCGAACGCTGGTGAAGTTGATGACCGACGGAATCCTGCTCGCCGAGATCCAACGCGACCGCCGGCTGCTGCGCTACGACACCCTGATCCTTGACGAAGCGCACGAGCGCAGCCTCAACATCGACTTCCTGCTGGGCTACCTGCGGCAATTGCTGCCGCGGCGGCCCGATCTCAAACTGATCGTCACCTCCGCGACCATCGAACCAGAACGCTTCGCCGCGCACTTCTCCGGTGCTCCCATCGTCGAGGTCTCCGGCCGCACCTATCCGGTCGAAATCCGCTACCGCCCATTGGAAGTCCCTGTCGAAGCCGACAGCAGTGACGATCCGGACGATCCCGACCACGAGGTCGTGCGTGTTGAGCCGCGGGATCAGACAGAGGCCATTATCGATGCGCTGGAGGAGCTTTCGGCCGAACCGCCCGGGGACGTCCTGGTATTCCTTTCCGGAGAACGAGAGATCCGCGATACCGCCGAGGCGATCCGGGGCGCCTACCGAGGGAACATCGAGGTACTTCCGCTGTACGCCCGGCTCCCGACCGCCGAACAGCACCGGGTGTTCAAGCCCAACACCAGCCGGCTCATCCGACGGGTGGTACTGGCCACCAACGTCGCCGAAACGTCGTTGACGGTGCCAGGAATCCGCTATGTGATCGACCCCGGTACGGCGCGGATCTCGCGGTACAGCAGGCGAACCAAGGTTCAGCGACTGCCCATCGAGGCGATCTCGCAGGCCTCCGCCGCCCAACGCGCCGGGAGGTCCGGACGCACCGCACCGGGGGTGTGCATCCGGCTGTATTCCGAGCAGGACTTCCAGGGTCGGCCGCGCTACACCGACCCGGAGATACTCCGCACCAACCTGGCGTCGGTGATCCTGCAGATGGCCGCCCTTCAACTCGGTGACGTCGCCGACTTCCCGTTCCTGGATCCGCCGGACCGGCGCAGCATCAACGACGGGGTGCAGGTGCTGCAGGAACTCGGCGCCTTCGATACCGGCGGTGCGATCACCGATATCGGCCGACGGCTTGCCCAACTGCCGGTGGATCCGAGGCTCGGCCGGATGATCCTGCAGGCCGATACCGAAGGCTGCCTACCCGAGGTGCTGGTTCTGGCGGCTGCGCTGTCGATCCCCGACCCGCGCGAGCGGCCCGTGGACCGCGAAGAGGCGGCGCGACAGAAGCACGCCCGATTCGCCGATGAGAGTTCGGACTTCATGTCCTATCTCAACCTGTGGCGCTATCTGCTCGGTCAGCGCAAGGCGATGTCGGGGAACGCTTTCCGACGTATGTGCCGCGAGGAGTTCCTGCACTACCTCCGAATCCGGGAGTGGCAGGACCTCACCGGCCAGCTGCGCGGTATCGCCGCCGGCATTGGACTACGCGCCGCCCGGGACGGTGGAGTGGAACCCGCCGACCCGGCGCGGGTGCACGCCGCGCTGGTCGCCGGACTGCTATCCCACGTCGGGCTGCGGGAGGGGGAGTCCCGGGACTATCTCGGGGCGCGCAACGCGCGCTTCGTCCTGGCTCCCGGTTCGGTGCTCACCAAACGTCCGCCGCGCTGGATCATGGTCGCCGATCTGGTGGAGACCAGCCGGCTGTACGGCCGCATCGCGGCGCGGATCGAACCCGACACCGTCGAACGGGTGGCCGGACATCTGGTGCAGCGCAGCTACAGCGAACCGCACTGGGATGCCCAGCGCGGGGCGGTGCAGGCCTTTGAGCGGGTCACCCTGTTCGGACTGCCGCTGGTCGCACGTCGGCGAGTGGGCTATGCGGCGGTCGACCCGGTGGAAGCGCGTGAGTTATTCATCCGCCATGCCTTGGTCGAGGAGGACTGGCAGACCCGGCATCACTTCTTCACCGACAACAACCGGCTCCGGGCCGAGGTTGCCGAACTGGAGGAGCGCGCTCGACGGCGGGACCTGCTGGTCGGCGATGACGCGATCTTTGCGTTCTACGACAGTCGCATTCCCGCGGAAGTGGTGTCGGCCCGGCATTTCGACGGGTGGTGGCGAAAGCAGCGGCATCGCACGCCGGACCTGCTGACGATGACCCGCGCGGACCTGCTCCGGGTGGTGGACGCCGACGCGGAGCGCCCCGACCACTGGGAGTCCGGTGACCTGTCGCTGCCGCTGACCTACCGGTTCGAACCGGGTGCGGCCGACGACGGCGTGACCGTCCACGTCCCGGTCGGGGTGCTGGCCAGGCTCGGGGGCCAGGAGTTCGGCTGGCAGGTTCCCGCCCTTCGTGAGGAACTCATCACCGCCCTCATCAAGTCCCTGCCCAAAGACCTTCGACGCAACTTCGTTCCCGCACCCGACACCGCGAGAGCGCTGCTGGGGGACCTTCGGCCCGGCGAGGAACCGCTGCTCGAAACGCTGCAGCGGGAACTGCACCGCCGTAGCGGGATCCTGGTTCCGCTCAGCGCATTCGACCTCGAGAAACTTCCTGCGCACCTGAGGGTCACCTTCGCCGTCGCCGCACCCGATGGCGCTGAACTGGGTCGCGGCAAGGACCTCGCAGCGCTGCAGGAGCAGTTGGCCGGACAGACCCGACGCGCGGTCGCCGAGGCGGTTGCCGGTGATCTGGAACGCCGCGGTTTGCGCAATTGGCCCGAGGATCTCGACGAACTGGCCGGCAGTGTCGGCCAGGACGGCATCCGGGGGTATCCGGGGCTGGTGGACACCGGGTCGGCGGTGGACCTCCGGGTGTTCGCCACCGAGTCCGAACGGGACGCGGCGATGCGGCGTGGACTGCGGCGGTTACTACGGCTGGCCACCCCCTCGCCGGTGAAAAGCCTTGAGAAAAGCCTTGATTCGCGACGCCGGCTGTTCCTGGGTGGCAACCCCGACGGATCGCTGCAGGCTCTGCTCGAGGACTGCGCCGACGCGGCCGTCGACGTAACGGTGCAGACTCCGGTGTGGAAACGCGCCGATTTCGATTCCGCACGGCAGCGACTGCGCGACACACTGCCGGCGACGACAGCCGAAATTCTGCGCCGCGTGGAGACGGTGCTCAAGGCCGTGCAGGAGGTGCAGGTCGCGCTGCCCGACAAACCGTCGGCGGCGCAAGCCGACGCCGTCACCGACATCCGTCGGCAGCTTGCCGGCTTAGTCGGGCCCGGATTCGTCAGCGCAACTGGTGCCGCACATCTCGCGGACCTCACCCGCTACCTGACGGCGATCGTGCGTCGGGTCGAGCGACTCCCGCAGGCGCTTGCCGCCGACCGTGAACGCATGGACCGGGTGGCCGCCGTTCAAGATGCGTATCAGGAACTGCTGCAAGCTATTTCGCCGTCTCGTGCGGCTGCCGACGACGTCGTCGACATCGCCAGAATGATCCAGGAATTTCGGGTCAGCCTGTGGGCGCAGCAGCTGGGGACGCCACGGCCAGTCAGCGAGCAGCGCATTTACCGGGCAATCGACGCGGTGCTGGGGTAGAAGAGAGCATGTCGAAAGCCCGGAAAGCCATGGCCACCAAGCCCTTGGACCTGGTGCTCTCCGGTGGCGGCGTCAAAGGTGTGGGACTCGTCGGCGCGGTGGTGCGGCTGATGGAGGCGGGCTACCGGGCGCGCCGGGTCGCCGGCACGTCGGCGGGTTCGATCGTCGGCTCCATCGTGGCTGCCGGGGCGATCACCGATCTGGGACCCGACGATATTCGTGAGCTCGCGATGAGTATCGACTACCGGAAGTTCCTCGATCCTGGTGTGTTGGAACGGGTGCCGCTGCTAGGGCCGGCCTGGGCGATTCTGGAGGGCAGGGGCGTCTACAAAGGCGACTACGCGCACGACTTCGTCGCCGAACAGTTGAAGAGTCTGGGGGTGGAGACGTTCGGCGATCTGCGACTCAAGGACGAACAGCTCCCGGAACAACGCCGCTACCGGTTGGTGGTCACGGCCACCGATGTCACCCGGGGCCAGTTGGTCCGGCTGCCGTGGGACTACCGCGACGTCTACGGCCTGGACCCCGACGAGCAACCGGTCGCCGACGCGGTGCGGGCGTCGATGTCGATTCCGTTCCTGTTCCGGCCGGTCACGCTGACCAGCGCGGCCGGGTTGGAATCCACTCTGGTCGACGGAGGCCTGCTGTCGAACTACCCGATCGACACCTTCGACCGCCTCGACGGTAAGCCGCCGCGCTGGCCCACCCTCGGCGTGACTCTGTTACCCAACCTGCCTGCAGGCAACGACAAGGTGATCCCCGGGCTGGCGCCGGTGCGGGCCTTCAGCGGTCCGCATCTGCTCGAGCAGGTGCTGACCACCATGCTGGTCGGGCGCGATCAGGCCTACCTCAATGAGCCGTGGGTCAGCGCCCGAACCATCCGGGTCGACTCCACCGACGTCGGGGTGGTGGACTTCGACGCCACCCGGGCTGAGATCGACGCGCTTTACCGCAAGGGCTATGACGCGGCGACGAAATTCTTGTCCAGCTGGGATGAGGCTTCCTATATCAGGCAATTCCGCTGAACCCGTGGTGAATTCGCGCGGTGACGGAGATCCTGCTGATCGCGTGAGTCGCGCCCCTCAGCGACCCTTTTCGACCCGCTTCTTCAACCCGTTGAGCGCCTGATCAGCGATCGTCGCGGCCGCCTTCTTCTTCATGAAGCCCATCATCGGGATCTTCGGGTCGATCTCGAGTTCGTAGACGACTTTGGTGGCTTCGCCCTTGGGGCCGTCGGCCTTCAACGTGT
This sequence comes from Mycobacterium sp., assembly GCA_036782595.1. GTDB lineage: Bacteria > Actinomycetota > Actinomycetes > Mycobacteriales > Mycobacteriaceae > Mycobacterium. The sequence continues at coordinate 23,503 of DAIPYT010000029.1, forward strand.
AGGACCCGATGAGCCGTTTCATCATGCTGGACTTGGGTTTTCCCTCGTCATCGGAGTTCAGCGTCCAGCTCACACCGTCGTTGCCCTGCCAGACGTAGGAGATTTCGTAGGTGTCCTTGCCCAGCGGTGTGGAAATGGTGAATGCTGCGTCCTTGGCGGCCCCGTCCCCGTGCGTGGTGATGATCTCGACGCCGGTGAAGCCCTGACTCCAGTTCGGGTACTCCTCCAAGTCGGCGATCACAGCCATCACCTCTGCGGGACTGGCGTTGATCTTGATCGACTCCGAGACGCTCTCAGCCATGTACTTCCTCCTATCTGATCGGTCAGGGGCGGCCGGTGGCGACAGGCACCGCGCCGCTGTGCGCAACTGTGGTGTCCAACACCAGGTCCGCGACCCGCGAGCGGTGCTGTTCGGCGCTGCCCAGCAGCGCGGCGTCAGTGGCTGCTCGTTTGAAATACAGCTGGGCCTGATGCTCCCAGGTGAAACCGATGCCGCCGTGAACCTGAATCGTGTCGGCGGCGATTCGACTGAAGGCCGCCGAGCAGGTGGCCTGGGCGATACTGACCGCCAGCGCAGGGTCGTCGGAACCGTCGGTCAAAGCCCATACCGCGTGATAGGCGGTCGACCGCGCGTGTTCCAGATCCACCAGCATGTCGGCCAGTTTGTGCTTGATGGCCTGGAAGGAACCGATGTGCCGGCCGAACTGGAGGCGGGATTTGGCGTACTCCACGGACAGGTCGAGCAGGTGCTGCGCCGCACCGACCTGCTCGACCGCCAGCAGGGCAGACCCGACCTGAAGGGCGTGTGTGATCACCCGCTCGGCCTCCTGGGGTCCGGCGAGCAGCCGGGCCCGGGCGCCGTCGAGTGTCACCGTCGCCTGTGGGCGGGTCAGGTCAAGGGTGACCAGCGCGGTTCGATACACACCCGGTGCCGCAGCGTCCACGGCATACAGTCCCAGGCCGTCAGAGCCCTTGGCCGCCAACAGGATCACGTCAGCGGCATCACCGTCGACCACCTGCTCAACGGCGCCGGTGAGCGTCACGTCCTCACTGGATCCCACTGCGGTGACGGTGACGCCCGGGTTGAAGGCACCTGCTGTGTCGCCGACGGCGAACGCTGCCGTTCGGTCACCCTCGACGAGCGCAGCGAGCAATTCATCGCGGGCCGGGCCGGCCCGGCTGGCCACCAGTGCGGGGATCGCAAGGTACACCGTGCCGAACAGTGGCCCGCAGGCCAGTGCGGCCCCGAACTCCTCCACGGCGACAGCCTGATCGACCAGGCATCCCCCGACGCCGCCGTCGGACTCGGGCACCGACATGCCCAGCACGCCGAGTTCGGAACCCAGCCGACGCCAGACCGCCGGGTCGAACCGCTTCTCGGACTCCATCAAACGCCGCACCGCGGCCTCGTCGATGTTCTCGGCGCAGAACTTTCGCACCGCCGTGCGCAGTTCCCGCTGCTCGGGGGTGAAAGCGAACTCCGTACCGGGGCTAGCCACGGGGCACCTCCTTCCACGGCATACCGGCATCGGCCCGCAGATCGCCGGGCAGTCCCAGCACCCGCTCGCCGAGGATGTTGCGCATGACCTCCGAGGTGCCGCCCTCGATGGTGTTGGCGCGGCTACGCAGATACCGCTGCTGGATCGGACCCCGCCAGTCGCCGGTCCCGGCGTTCTGGCCGTAGATCGCGTAGCTCTGGTACAGAAGTCCCTCCGGCCCAAGCAGATCCATGCAGAACTCGTAGATCTTCTGGTTGAGTTCGGCGCCCACCATCTTGCCGATCGAGGCTTCGGGTCCGGGACCGCCGGTGGTCGTCGCCGCGACCCGTGACCGCTCGGAGGTGAGTCGCTGTGCTTCGGCGCGCAGCCACAGTTGGGTGAGCCGGTCGCGCAGCACCGGGGTGTGCCGTTCGGGCCGCGCCGCCCAGAGCTGTACGGCATCGGAGATGGCACCGCCGCCGCGTCGGCTGCCGCTGGCACCCAGGGCGCTGCGCTCGTTCATCAGCGTCGTCATCGCCACCCGCCAGCCGTCGTTGACGGCACCGAGCCGGTGGACGTCCGGGATACGCGCGTCGGTGATGTAGACCTCGTTGAACTCCGCCTGCCCGGTCATCTGGCGCAGTGGCCGGGTCTCCACACCGGGAGCGTGCATGTCGAGCACGAAGTAGGTGAGGCCTTTGTGCTTGGGGGCGTCGGGGTCGGTGCGGGCCAGCAGCAGACCCCAGCGGGCCTTGTGCGCGAGGCTGGTCCACACCTTCTGCCCGTTGACGATCCACTCGTCACCGTCGCGCACCGCCGAGGTGGCCAGGCCGGCCAAGTCCGAACCTGCCCCTGGCTCCGAGAACAGCTGGCACCAGATGTCCTCGGTGGTGGCCAGCGGACGCAGGAAGAACTTCTTGATCTCGTCGCTGTGGGCATGTTCGCGTACCGTCGGCGCGGCCATGCCGTACCCCATCGGGTTGAGGCCCAACGGAATCGGCCCGCCGGCCCCCTGCAGGATCGCATCGGCGACGGCCTGTAGACCACGGCTGGCGCTCAGCCCGCCGAGGCCCTCCGGGAAGTGCACCCACGACAGTCCGGCGTCATAACAGGCGCCGAGGAACTCGGGGAGCGGAACTTGTTTGGGATCGTGATCGGCGACCACTTGATGGGCGAGTTCGGCGATCCGGTCAGCAGCGACTTTGCTGGTGCTCACGACAGCCACCATACCCACCGTCCGGTGGCCGCCGTGAGAGCGGCAACCCCCGCAACTGACGTCGTCTAGCATTTCGGAATGGCCGCAAAGAGTCGGGCAATGACAATCGTCACGCTGGCCTATGTCATCGCCGTCGCGGTCGCTGCGGCGTGGCTGTTCTGGGGACCGGAAACCGGGCGGCTCTGGCTGGACAGCCTGATCGCCGACCTGCTTGCCACCCTGGTGATATTCGGCTTCAGTCGGGTGTATCGGAACTCAAGTTTCTACGACGCCTACTGGAGCGTGATCCCGCCTCTGCTGCTGCTGTTCTGGTGGTGGGAGGGTCCGATCGGTGTTTCCGGTCCGGGGTCGCTGC
>DAIPYT010000030.1:0-26093 GCA_036782595.1 Mycobacterium sp.
CGGCCTGGAGATCATCCGCACCCTGCAGCAGAAGATCGTCTCGCTACAGCAGGAGGACAAGGCCGAACTCGGGGATTACGAGGCCCGGATCAAGATCTTCCACGAATGCGCGATCACCGAACTCCTCAAGGATGGGGATCGGATATCCGGCGCGTTCGGATACTGGCGTGAGACCGGCAAGTTCATCGTGTTCGACGCTCCTGCCGTTGTGCTGGCCACCGGTGGCATCGGTAAGTCCTTCAAGGTGTCGTCGAACTCCTGGGAGTACACCGGCGACGGCCACGCCCTGGCGATGCGGGCCGGCGCCGGTCTGATCAACATGGAGTTCATCCAGTTCCACCCCACTGGGATGGTGTGGCCGCTTTCGGTCAAGGGCATCCTGGTCACCGAAGGCGTGCGCGGCGACGGCGGGGTTCTGAAGAACTCCGAAGGCAAGCGCTTCATGTTCAACTACATCCCATCGGTCTTCAAGGGGCAGTACGCCGAGACCGAAGAGGAAGCCGACCAGTGGCTCGCCGAACAACAAGGATCAGCCGACGGCAATGCTCGCCGTACCCCTGACCTGCTACCCCGCGATGAGGTGGCCCGCGCCATCAACACCGAGGTGAAGGCCGGTCGCGGCAGCCCGCACGGTGGCGTCTACCTCGACATCGCGACCCGGATGACGCCCGAGGAGATCAAGCGTCGTCTTCCGTCGATGTACCACCAGTTCATGGAACTGGCCGAGGTCGATATCACCAAGGACGAGATGGAGGTCGGCCCGACCTGCCACTACGTCATGGGCGGTATCGAGGTCGACCCGGACACCGGCGCGGCATCCACCCCGGGGCTGTTCGCCGCCGGTGAGTGCTCGGGCGGTATGCACGGCTCCAACCGCCTCGGCGGCAACTCGCTGTCGGACCTGCTGGTGTTCGGCCGTCGGGCCGGCCTCGGCGCCTCCGACTACGTCCGGGCGCTGAAGGTCCGTCCGCAGATCTCCGAGGCCGCTGTGGAGGAGGCCGCGGTGATCGCGCTCACTCCGTTCAACGGGCCGCAGGGTCGGGCCAAGCCGGAGAACCCGTACACCCTGCATGCTGAACTGCAGCAGACGATGAACGACCTGGTCGGCATCATCCGCACCGGCGAGGAGATGCAGGAGGCCCTCGACAAGATCGAGGAGTTCAAGGTGCGCTTCCGCAACATCGAGTCCGATGGCCGCCGCGAGTTCAATCCGGGCTGGCACCTGGCCATGGACATGCGCAACATGCTGCTGGTCAGCGAGTGTGTGGCCAAGTCCGGCCTGGCACGCACCGAGAGCCGCGGCGGCCACACCCGCGACGACTTCCCGCAGATGGACAACCACTGGCGGCGCGCCCTGGTGGTCTGCCGCTCCGCGGGTGACGACCCGGTAATGCCCGAGGTCGTCGCCACCCGGGAAGATCAGGCGCCGATGCGCGAGGATCTGCTGGAACTGTTTGAGATCGAAGAACTCGGCAAGTACTTCACCGACGAAGAACTGGCCCGGCATCCGGGACGGAAGGGCTAGAGATGAGCAGCTATCAGGCGAGCCTCAAGGTCTGGCGCGGCGACGACGAGGGCGGCGGCCTGCACGACTTCTCCGTCGAGGTCAACGAGGGTGAGGTCGTCCTTGACATCATCCACCGGCTGCAGGCCCAGCAGGCCCCCGACCTTGCGGTGCGGTGGAACTGCAAGGCCGGCAAGTGCGGATCGTGCTCCGCGGAGATCAACGGTCGGCCCCGGCTGTTGTGCATGACCAGGATGTCGACCTTCGACCAGGCGGAGACCATCACTATCACCCCGCTGCGCACCTTCCCGGTGATCCGCGATCTGGTGACCGATGTGTCGTTCAACTACGAGAAGGCCAGGGAGATCCCGTCTTTCGCGCCGCCGAAGGACCTGCAGCCGGGCGAGTACCGGATGGCCCAGATCGACGTGGAGCGTTCCCAGGAATTCCGCAAGTGCATCGAGTGCTTCCTGTGCAACAACGTCTGCCACACCATCCGGGATCATGAGGAGAACAAGAAGTCCTTCGCCGGTCCTCGGTATCTGATGCGGGTCGCTGAGTTGGACATGCATCCACTGGACACCATGGATCGCCAGCACCAGGCGCAGGACGAGCACGGCCTTGGCTTCTGCAACATCAACAAGTGCTGCACGGAGGTGTGCCCCGAGCACATCAAGATCACCGACAACGCGCTGATCCCGATGAAGGAACGCGTCGCCGACCGCAAGTACGACCCCGTCGTCTGGCTCGGCAATAAGCTCTTCCGGCGCGGGAACTGAAGCACCCTTCCCGAGAGGCCGGGCAGGCGGGCTAACTCAGACGGCGAAACCCACTGCGGTGGAAGACGATCGGCGCCACCTCGCCCTGCACGGTGATATCCCGAACCCGCAGGATCACGATCGTGTGGTCTCCGGCCGGCACCAGATGCTCGATGGAGCTCTCCAGCCACACACAGGTGTCCTTGACGAACACCGCGCCCGATTCCGCCGATACGGTATCCAGTCCGGCGAACCGGTCGCCGGTCTTGGCCGCCAATGTCCGCGCAGCATCGTGGTGTCGCTCGGCCAGCACGCTGATCCCCAGAACCGGGAGCCGCTCCAGCTTGGGCCAGGTTTCCGAGGCGTTGCGGACACAGAACGACACCAGCGGCGGCTCCAGGGATACCGGCACGAAAGTACTGGCTGCCATGCCCAACCGCTCTCCCTCCGCCTCGGCCGCGATGGCGATGACGCCCGACGGGAAGTGACTGAAAGCCTCCCGGAGCGCCGTGGGGCTGAGATTGGTGCTGGCGTCCATGCTGGGTCAAACCTACACGGGCAACCCCCACCGACCCGGCCCGCAACCTGCTCCGCCGCCGGGAGCCGGTAGCCTACCTCCGTGTCTGAGGCACCCGTTCTAACGACTCTTCGCGAGCGCGCGAGCCTGCAACCCGACGACGTCGCCTTCACCTTCACCGACTACGACGCCGACTGGGCCGGGGTGACCGAGACGCTGACCTGGGCGCAGCTCTACCGTCGGGTGGACAACCTCTCCCGGGCGATCAGTGGTTACGGGGAGTCCGGGGACCGAGCGGTGATCCTGGCCCATCAGAGCCTGGACTACATCGTGGCCTTCCTCGGCTCGATGCTCGCCGGTTATGTCGCCGTGCCGCTCTCCGCCCCCTACCCCGGGGCGCATGACGAGCGGATCGGCGCCGTCATGGCCGACACCTCCCCCGCCGTCGTCCTGACCACCACATCGCTGGTGGAGACGGTGGGCGAGTATCTCGCGGACTCGCAGGCAACGGTCCCGGCCGTGGTCGCCGTCGACGAGGTGGAAGCCGCCGGCCGGCCGGCTGGGGCGGCGGTGCGCCGCCAACTGCCCGAAGTCGCCTATCTGCAGTACACCTCCGGCTCCACCAGGGTGCCCGCCGGCGTGATGATCAGCCACGACAACCTCTATACGAACTTCCGCCAGCTGATGGCCGACTACTTCGGACCGATGAACGGGGTGGTCCCACCCGGCACGAACATCGTCTCGTGGCTGCCCTTCTACCACGATATGGGGCTGGTCTTCGCTGTCGTCACACCGATCCTGGGTGGCTATCCCAGCCATCTGAGCAGTCCGATCGCGTTCCTGCAGCGGCCCGCCCGCTGGATCCAGGCGATGGCCGCACACCCCCACGCCTGGTCGGCGGCGCCGAACTTCGCCTATGAACTGGCGGCCGCCAAGACCACCGACGACGACATGGCCGGATTGGACATGGCCGGGGTGGACGGCCTGCTCAGTGGGGCAGAACGGGTCCACCCGGCGACGTTGAAGCGATTCACCGACCGATTCGGCAAGTGCAACTTCAACGCCGCGGCCTTCCGTCCGTCCTACGGCCTCGCCGAGGGCACCGTCTACGCGGCCACCCGGACGGTCGGCGGACCCCCGAAAGTGGTGCAGTTCGACTCCGATGAGCTCTCCGCGGGCAACGCGGTCCACGTCGAGACGCCGGCCGGTATCGGGTTGATCAGCTACGGCACACCGCGTTCACCGCAGGTGCGGATCGTCGATCCCGATGCGCTCACAGAGTGCCCCCCCGACGCCGTCGGGGAGATCTGGCTGCACGGCGGCAACATCTCGGCGGGTTACTGGCACAAGCCCGAGGAGACGACACAGGCCTTCGGCGGAATACTGGCCGCCCCGACCGAGGACACACCGGGGGGTCCTTGGCTACGCACCGGCGACCTGGGCTTCATCTTCGACGGCGAGCTGTACATCGTCGGGCGGATGAAGGACATCCTGATCGTCCGGGGCCGCAACCTCTATCCCGAAGATATCGAGTCCACCGTCAGCGAGATCACCGGTGGCCGGTCGGCGGCAATATCGGTCAGCGTCGCGCAGGACGAGAAGCTGGTCGTCATCGCCGAATACAAGAAGCGGCGTGCCGCAGACGACAGCACTGAGGGCGACGACCCTTTCGAAGCCCTCAAGAGCGATCTCACCGCGGCGATCTCCCGCGTGTACGGGGTGACCGCCGCCGACCTGGTTCTGGTGGCTCCCGGGTCGCTTCCGATCACGACCAGCGGCAAGATCCGCCGATCCGCATGCGGTGACCTTTATCTGGGACAGCAGTTCGCCCGCCTGGACAGCTGACCGGGAACATCGGCCGGTTCCTGACATGTGGCTCACCGTCTTCGTGATGGCGCTTGCCGTCAGCACCGAACCGTTCCGGCTCGGCATGACGGTGCTGCTGCTGAACCGGCCCCGCCCGGTCGCCGACCTGCTGGCATTTCTCTGCGGTGGTTTCGTCATGGGCATCACCGTCGGCTTGATCGTGCTGTTCGGCCTGGGTTCGATGGTGGACTCGGCGCACGTCACCCTGCCGAAGATGCAGATCGCCATGGGCCTGGTGGCGTTGATCGCCGCGGCGGCGCTCGCCGTCATCCGCCTGCCGGACCGCCGCGAGAACACCGCTGAGCCGGGGCGGCTGGGTCGGCAGGCGCGACGACTGCTCAATGCCGAAGGCCCCTGGGTTGCCGGGGCGGCCGGGCTGGGAATCGCCTTGCCGTCGGTGGACTATCTAGCAGCGCTGGCGGTGATCCTGGCCTCCGAAGCGACGCCGGCTCACCAGATAGGCGCCCTGGTGATGTTCACCGTGGTGGCCTTCGCATTGGTCGAGATACCGCTGGTCTGCTATCTGTTCGCCCCCGACCGCACCCGCGCGGCGATGGCCCGACTGAACGAATGGTTCAGTGCCCACCGCCGCAGAGCCCTGGCCATCACGCTGGCCGTAATCGGGACCATCCTGCTGACTGTCGGGCTGGTCACGCTGTGAGGGGCTCGACGGAGGAATGCGGTAGCGTGTTTGCTGGAGGAGGGGTCAGATGAGACGGATCTTCGCCGGTCTGCTCGCTGCCGGTGTCGTCGGGACATCAGGCGGCCTGGGCACCGGAACGGCGCAGGCCAATCCGTGGTATCCGACACCCCAGCCGGTGGAGCCGTCGCCACTTGTCCAAGGTTCCACCGTCCCGACCGTCTACGCCCTCGGCGGCGCCCGGGCCCCCGGGATCCCCTGGTACGACTACACGATGCGGGCCGGTGCGGATTGGTTCCCCGAATCCCGCCGGGATTTGATCGACTACCCCGCCGGGGCGCCGTTCAGCTGGATGCCCGAATTCGTGCTGCCGCCGGGCCCGCGGGACGAGGAAACCATCGGCGAAGCCGCCACCCAGGCAACCAACAACCTGGACCAGGCGATCGCCGACGGGAGCGGTCCGGCCGCAGCCGTCGGCCTCTCACAGGGCACGCTGGCGCTGGACCAGATGCAGGCGCGCCTGGCCGATGACCCGAACGCCCCGCCACCCGGTGAGTTGACCTTCACCACCATCGGTGACCCGACCAGCGGCCACGCGTTCGGTAAGAGCTTCCTGGCCGGGGTCTTCGGACCCGGTGAGTACATTCCGCTGATCGACTACACCATGCCCCCGGCGACGGAGAGCCAGTACAACAGCAATCGGGTAGTCGCAGCCTATGACGGGCTGGCCGACTTCCCGGACCGCCCGGAGAACGTTTTCGCGGTCGCCAATGCCATCGCCGGATCGACGATCGTGCACACCCCCGCCGCGTTCACCAGCCCGGATATCGTTCCACCCCAGAACATCCGCAACGAGGTGAATTCCAGGGGCGCCACCGAAACGACGTTCCTGATCCCGGTCAACCATCCGCCGCTGACATTGCCCCTGCGTTACCTCGGCATGCCGGACTGGAGCGTCGACATGATCGACGGCGCTTTGCAGCCGGTCATCGACGCGGGGTACTCCCGTAATGACGATCCAGCCACCCGTCCGGTCTCGGTGGATCCCGTCAACGGGATGGACCCGGTCGGCAGCCTGGATCCGGGGACCCGGGCCACCATCGAGAAAAGCTTCGCCGATATTCGGACCCTCTTCGGCGTTCTGGGCTGAGAACCACCGGCTGAGATTCACACCGAATCGAATACCGTTGGGCGCGGCGTCCTTTCGACCGCCTTGGGTTGCGGAATATTGGGCCACCAACTGAACCGGCCGAACAAAGTCGCCATCGCGGGAACCGTCACTGTGCGGACGACCAGGGTGTCCAGCAGGATGCCGAGCCCGATCACCGCACCGGCCTGAACGATGGTGCTGATCGATGAGAACAACAGGCCGAACATCGATGCGGCGAAGATGAAGCCGGCTGCAGTGATCACACCACCGGTGGAACGAACGGTCCGGATCACGCCGAGTCGCAGGCCGGTCACAGATTCCTCCCGTAGTCGCGACGCCAGCAGCATGTTGTAGTCAGCGCCCACGGCGACGAGGACCACGAAGGCCAAACCGGGCACACTCCAATGCAATTGCTGATGCATCCCGAACTGGAAGATGAGCACGCCGAGGCCCAACGCGGACAGGTAGGACAGGATCACCGAACCGACCAGGTAGAGCGGTGCGACGAATGCCCGAAGTAGAACCATCAGGACGAGCAACACCACCACGACGGTGATGGCGATGATCAGCCGCAGGTCGCGGTTGTAGTAGTCGCGCGTATCACGAAGCGTCACAGGGTAACCCGATACCGACACCTTCGCGCCGTCCAGCGTGGTGTTGGGCAGTGCCCCGCGGGCCGCGTCCAGGACGGCGTTCACCTGGTCCATGGCCTCGGTGCTGAAAGGATTGAGGTCGGTCTGGATCAGATAGCGGACGGCATGACCGTCCTCCGAGACGAAAGCGGTGACTGCCTTGCGGAACTCATCGGAGGCCAGCACCTCCGGTGGGATGTTGAAACCCGCCATCGCCGGTGTGGAGGCGTCCTGGGCAAGTGCCTGAAGGAACGAGGCGGCGGCGTCCAGACCGGGCCCCACCCGCTTGGTCTGCGTCACGATCTGATCGACGCCGTCGGCGACCTGGCGGCTGGCGCTGGCCAGCTTGTCCGCACCGTCCTGGACGTACACCAGTTGCGTCCGCGCGGTTTCCGCATCGTAAACCCCAAGGGCTCGAAGCGATTTGATCACCGTCTGCACCGCGGCGGTCAGCCCGGTCACGGTCGAGGAAACGCTCTGCGACGGCTTGGTGGACATCAACTGCTGGCCTAGGTTGGCGACACCGTCGAGCGCCCCGACATCGCGGAGATACTGAATCCGGTGGAACTGCGTCCGGGTAACCACACACACCGGGTTTGTGTTGCAGTACGGGCTGGTGTCCAACGAAATGACCACCGGGTCGATCCAGTCCAGCTTGTAGGTGTATCCGGCGAACTTGATCTGGAGAATCTCGCCCAACTGCCGGAGTCCGTCGACCAAACGCGCGGTCTTGTCGAGGTCCTCGAAGGTCTGCTCACCGCCGGCCAGACTCTGCAGATAGGCCAGCGAATCGATCAAGCTGGACACGTTTCCGGCCGCCTGGTTCACCTGCCCCTGTACGTCACCGAGGCTGGTGGCCAGTTCGTTGGCCCCGGAGGCCAACCTGTTGAGGTCCGAGGAGCGGTTGGCGATCATCCCGGACGCGGTGGCCAACTGCTCGCCGACCTGACCTGCCTGGTAGGTCGCGCGGGCCTGGGGCAGCGTCTCGCCGGTCGGCCGGGTGACACCCCGGATCGCGTGGATGCCGGGGATCTGGCTGATCCGCTGTGCCATCTGATCGAGGTCGGCCAGCGAACGGCCGGTGCGCAGATCGCGATCGGACTCGACGACGAGGTACTGCGGAATGGTCTGGTTGACCTCGAAGTGGTCATCGAGCATGGCGTAGCCGATCGAACTCTCCGCGGCGGCCGGAAGTACCTTGCGGTCGTCATAGTTGTACCGCACCAGGCCAGCGCATGCGGCCAGCGCCAGCAGCAGCGCCAGGCTGGCCGCGAGGTAGGTCCGGGGCCGGCGCACCACACCGATGCCGACTCGACGCCAGAACGGTGCGGCCATCTCGGGTCGCGGCTTGATCCAACCTCGCCTTCCGGCCAGCACGATCACCGCGGGCAACAAGGTGATGGCGCCGACGAATGCCGTGGCGATACCCATGGCCAGGGACAGGCCGGTAGTCGAGAACAGCCCGAGTTTGGCGAACCCCATGCCGAGGAAGGTCACGCCGACGGTGGCGGCCGATGCGGCGATCACCGGGCCGATCGACGACATTGCCTGCTGGAGTGCCTGGTCGCTGTCCACACCACGCCGCACATAGTCGTGGTAGCGACTGATCAGGAACACGGCGTAATCGGTTCCGGCACCGGCGATCATCGCACTCAGCAACACGATCGCCTGGTTGGAGATCGGAAGGCCGGTGTGCAGGGAGACCGCGGCGATCAGCCCCTGCGCGGTCAACAGCGAGGCTCCGATCGCGAGCAACGGCAGCATCATCGTGACCGGATTGCGGTAAATGACGGCCAGGATCACCAGCAGCAGCACCGCGATCGCGGCTTCGATCGGCAGCCGGTCGCGGGCGCCGGCATCGGTGAGGTCGGCGACGGTCGCGGCGGGGCCGGTCATCCTGGCAGACAGCGAGGATCCTTTGAGGGTGTCCTCCACGAGTTCCGAGACGTGGGTGTAGGCGTTGTAGGCCTTGGGCGTTCCCAGTTCCCCTGCCAGTCCGACCGGAAGTATCCAGGCCTGACCGTCTTTGCTGGCCAATGCTTCTCGCAGCGGCGGGGCGCTGACGAAGTCCTGCAACATGACCACGTCGGAGGTCTCCTGCCGAAGCCGGTCGACCAGTCGGCGGTAGACCGCTTCGTCGTCGCTGCCCAGTCCGTTGTTGTCGGTGAGCAACACGACGAGGACGTTCTCCGCACCCGAGTCGTTGAACGCTTCGCTCATCTGCCGAGTGGCCTCGATGGATGGGGCGTTGGCCGGCAGCAGAGCTACAGGATTTCGGACCGACATCTCGTCCAGGGGCGGCACGGTGGTGGACACCGTGGCCAGCAGCAGCATCCACAGCGCGATCACCGCCCAAGGCATGCGCGCCACGAAACGTCCAAGCCGCCCGAAGACGACCCCGGTCCGTTCCGTCACCGGGGCATGGATTTCTTACGCGACATCGCGGTCGCTCCAGTCGCCCTGCTTGGCGACGAGTTCGAACACCGACTTGAGGACCTCGAGATATCGGTCGACGGATTCACGGGCCTCGGGATTGTCCGGATACATCACCGTGACCGCGGTCTGATCCTCAACCCGGGCGACGTAGATCGACAATTGGTAGGAGTACCGGGCGTCGCTGTACACCCCGACGTTGAGGTCACCGAGTTCCGCGGTCAACAGAGCCGACAGCGGCGCGGTTCCGGCGTCGAGAAAGTTGATCACCGGGAAGTTGGGCGGCGCGGGACTGAGTGCGGGCTCGAGTTCGATGACTCGATCAAAGGGCAACTCCGCCATCGACTTGTTCGAGTCGAAAGACTCTTGGGCCGCCCTGGCGGCGTCGGCGAACGACTCGCCCCGGATCGGCACGGTGATCGGGATGAGGCCGGTGAACCAGCCCTGTGTCATGGCGTCGGTGGCATCGCGCCGGGTGTCCCGTGGGGTCAGCCCGTGGTAGTCCTCGCCGCCGGTCAGTTCATGCTGGGTCAGGGCGATACAGGCGAGTACCCCGCCGATGAACCGGGCACCGGCGTCGGTGCAGGCGGTCTCGAAGGCCACCATCTGATCGCGGTCCAACATCGACATCGTGGTCATGGCCGATTCCCAGCGCATCGCCGGATCACCCAGCGGCAAAGGGAATCCGGGCAGACTGTTGCCGCTGGCCTTGGCGAATTCCACCCATGCCTGAACCTCAGGCGACTGGGTGGTCAACGACGCGGTGTAGTCGTGCTGGCGTTCGCAGAACTCGGCGTAGCTGCCGGCCGGCGGCAGTTCCAGCGGCGCACCGCCGGCCACCAGCGCGGAGTACATCATGAAAAACTCCATCAGCGTGACGCCCACAACCGAGGCGTCGACATGCACGTGATCGATGCTGGCGAAGAAGGTGAAGCTCTCTTCGCCCTGGATGATTCCGTAGCGGAAGCAATCCCAGTTCAGCGGATCTGGAATGTTGACGACGAGGTCGCGAATCTCGTCGACGTGCATGAGGCCGTGTTCCACCGGGGTGAACTCGATATCCCTCGGGTTCTCGATCGCGTGGCGCACCAGGGTGCCGTCGCCGTCGTACGCGAACCAGCTGCGGTAGGTGTCCTGCCGACGCAGGTGGGCATTGACCACATACGTCATCGCCCGGATGTCGCACTGCCCGGGCGCATCACAGCTGACCACCATCAGCCGGGAGTAGTCCAAGCCCTTGTCGCGCTGGCTGGTGTAACCGCGAATGTGCTGAGCCTGCATGTAACCGACCGGTATAGGGCTGACCGGAGCCTGCGCGGCCTTTGCCAGAGACGCCTCGGTGGGATGCCAGGTAACGACCGGTCCGTCGACTGGCATCCACTCGTTGATCGAACCGATTTCCAGTGGTCCAATGCGCATGTTCGTCTCCTTGCCGGCACGGGTCTGCTCCCCCTGCAGGGTATCGGTTATCCGGCCGGCGCCGGAACCGCCTCACGTTGCTGGATCTCCTCGCAGAGGTGATCGGCTAGTCCGCGCACCGTGGTGATCTGGGTCGGACCGATCCGGACTCCGGTCTCGGTTTCGATCCGGGTCCGCAACTCCAGGTTGCCCAGCGAATCCAGGCCGTAGTCCGACAGCGGCCGGTCCGGATCGATGGTCCGTCGTAGCAGCAGGCTGAGCTGTTCGGAAACCAATTTGCGGATCATTCCCGGCCATTCCTCCTGCGGGACTCCGCGGAGCTCGGCGAGGAACTTGCCGCTGTCGCTCTGCCCGGCGTTCGCCGAACCGAACGCCTCGGCGAACTTGCTGCGCTGACCGAACGCCGTGAGCCACGGGGTACCGATGATCGGGGCGTACCCGCTGTACGGCCGGTCGTAGCGAAGCAACGTCTCGAACGCCCGTGCGCCTTCGGCCGGCTCGATCGCCATACCGGTGTCCTCCGCCAGTGCCATACCGCGCCCGACCTGCGCCCACGCACCCCAGGCGATCGCCGTGGCAGGAAGTCCCTGGGCATGCCGCCAATGGGAGAACGAGTCCAGCCAGCTGTTGGCTGCCGAGTAGGCGCCCTGACCGGGCGAACCGACCAGCGCGGCCGCCGAGGAGAAGCAGCAGAACCAGTCCAGCGGCTGACCGGCGGTGGCGTGGTGCAGATTCCAGGCACCGCCCACCTTGGGCGTCCAGCAGTGATCAATCAGGCTGTCGGTGATGTTGGTCAGGGTGGCGTCCTCGACGACGGCCGCGGCGTGCAGCACCCCACGGACCGGCAGAGAAGTCGCGGTCGCGACGGCGACCAGCGTCTCGGCTGTGGCCGGGTCTCCGATGTCACCGCTGACGACCGCAATGTCGGCGCCGCCCGCACGCATCTTCTCGATGGCCGCCTGCGCCTCGGCGCCGGCAGCCGACCGGGAGTTCAGCACGATGCGCCCGCAACCGGCGGCCGCCATCTCGCCGGCCAGGAACAGTCCCAGGCCGCCGAGGCCACCGGTGAGAATGTAGGAGCCATCCGCCCGGAAGACCGGAACCTCAGCCGGCGGCACGACCGCCGGAAGCAGGCCGTGCTGGCTCCCCTCGGTTCCCCCCGCGACGTCGAGCAACACCTTGCCGGTGTGGCCGGCGCCACCGACCAGACGCACGGCAGTGGATGCCTCACTGATCGGGAAGTGCGTGGTGGGCGGCAGCGGCAGTACGCCGGCGGCGGTCTGCTCGTAGACCGTCGTCAACAACCGCTGGACGGTCGACGGGTGGCTGTGGGTCAGCAGCGCCAGATCCACCGCGTAGAGCGAGAGGTTGCGGCGGAACGGGAAGAGCCCGAGCCGCGTGTCGCCGTAGATATCGCGCTTGCCGATCTCGATGAACCGCCCGCCGAAGGCCAGCAACTCAATTCCGGCACGTTGGGCAGCGCCGGGCAGCGAGTTCAGCACGACGTCGACGCCGTAGCCGCCGGTGTCCCTGCGGATCTCATCGGCGAAGTCGAGGCTACGGGAATCGTAGACATGCTCGATTCCCATGTCACGCAACGCTTGTCGGCGTGCATCGCTGCCGGCGGTGGCGAATATCTCGCAGCCCACCGCCCTGGCGATCGCGATCGCGGCTTGGCCGACACCACCGGTGCCCGAGTGGATCAGCACCTTGTCTTCTTTGCCGATCCGGGCCAGGTCGTGCAGCCCGTACCAAGCCGTCGCCGAGGCGGTCGGGATCGCCGCGGCGTCCTCGACCGGAACCGCCGACGGGAGGGTGACGGCATGGCGGGCGTCGCACAGCACGAAGGTGGCCCAGCACCCGTTGGGTGACATACCGCCGACATGGTCGCCGACCTTATGGTCGGTGACGCCGGGGCCGATCGCGGTGACCACACCGGCGAAGTCGATACCGAGCAACTGGCGGTAACCCTCGAAAGTCGGATAGCGCCCGAAAGCCACCAGGACGTCGGCGAAGTTGATACTCGAAGCCCGCACAGCGACCTCGATCTGGCCGGGGCCGGGCTCGACCCGCTCAAAGGCGTTGAACTCCAACGACTCCACGTCACCGGGGTTCCGGATCTCCAGCCGCACACCGTCGCTGGCACTGTCGGCCAGGGTCGTACGCCGGTCGCCGGGCCGCAGCGGCCCTCGAAGCAGGCGGGCGGTGTACCACTGGCCACCTCGCCAAGCCGTCTCATCCTCGGCTGAACCGCTGAGCAGCTGACGGGCGATGAGGCCGGAGTCGGTCACGTCATCGATGTCGATCGCGCTGGCCTTCAGATGCGGATGCTCGGAGTCGATGACCCGCATCAACCCGCGCAGCCCGGCCTGCTCGAGGTTGGCGTGTTCGGTAGGAAGCACAGTGGCCGCGTTGCGGGTGACCAGATGCAGCCGCGGCGGCTCCCCGGGAAGTTCGGCGAGTTCGCGGGCCGCCTTCACCAGCAGAGCGACGTGGTCGCGTCCACGTCCCACCGGGTCGGCGCCCGCCGGGGCGGCGGGCGGGGTGACCAGAACGATTCCGGTCCAGGGGTCAGCGACGGTGCTGGAGGACAGCTCGGCACGAATCTGTGCCGGATCCTCCAGCTTCTCCCAGCGCGACGGTGCCGAATTGGCTTCCCCCGCTTCGGAATTGAGCGCATCGACGATTTGAGCGGCGAGCCCTTCGGCTCCCAGGCCGGTGCTGAACACCAGCCAGCGACCGGCTTCGGATTGGGGCTCGGGCAGTTCACGCTCGTCCCACTCGATGGTGAGCAACCGCTCACTGAGGGTCCGGTTGGCCTGCTCGGCGTCGGAGACACCCGCCGACATGCGCAGGCCCTCGACGGTCAGCAGCACCGTTCCGGACTGATCCATCACCTCGATATCGGCCTCGCACTCGCCGGCCCGCGTCGCTACCACCCGGGTCAGGCAGTAATGCGCGTTACGCGCCTGGTGGTGCAAGCGCAGCCGGCGGACACCTACCGGCAGCAGCAGCCCACCCGATCCGGCGTTCTGCACCGTCGGATGCACCACGACGGACTGGAAGCACGCGTCCAGAAGTGCGGGGTGAACGCAAAAGGCCGACTGCTGTGAGCGGATCGAACTGGGCAGCGCCACCTCGGCGAAGACAGAGTTGACCTCACCCTCGGCGGTATAGGCGGCGGCGAGTCCGGAGAAGGCCGGGCCGTACTGGATCCCGACCGCGTCGAACGCCTTGCGCAGGTCGTCACCATCGGAGCGGGCCGGGTGCGCAGCGATCAGGGCCGCGACATCGTGGACCGGGACCGCCTGCGGTTCGGTGACCGCACGCAGCACCGCACCGGCCCGGCGGATCCGCTCCCCCTCGGTGCGGCTGTCTATCGCGAACTCCAGGACATCTGATGCCTGCCAGGTGGCCGAGGCGGACACCGGGGTTTCCTCGTCGAGCAACAGGGTCTGCTCGAACCGGATCTCGTGGACCTCGGAATCCTCACCGAGAGCAGCGCGGGCGGCTGCCAACGCCATCTCGCAGTAGGCCGCGCCCGGAAGCGCGGCGATGTTGTGGATCATGTGGTCGGCCAGCCACGGGTGCGCGTCGGTACCGACCTCGCCCTGCCAGACGTCGCGGGCCGGCTCCTCGTCGAGGTGCACGTGGGCACCGAGGAGCGGATGCACGGACACCACAGAACTGCCATGTCCGGGATGGTCCTGGTCCTCGCGGCTGAGCATGAGTTCGCGATGCGTCCAGGCCGGCAGCGGGGCATCGACCAGCTGACCGTGCGGGTAGATCGTCTCGAAATCGATTGCCGCACCGGCACTGTGCAGATCTGCCACGAACCCGCGCAGCCCCAGCGGCAACTCCTGTTCGCGGCGCATCGCGGCCAGTGCAGCGATCGGCATGTCCAGGCTGCTGGCGTTCTGCTCGACTGCGTGGGTGAGCAGTGGGTGCGGGGCGAGTTCCCCGAACACCCGGAAGCCGTCGTTGAGGGCGGCCTGCACGGCCGAGGCGAACCGGACCGTGTAGCGCAGGTTCTCGGCCCAGTAGTCGGCGGCGAAACTCGGCCGGTCGCGCGGGTCCCACAGCGTCGAGGAGTAGTAGGGCACCTCCGGATCGCGCGGCGAGAGGTCGTCGAGTTCGGCCACCAGGTCCTTGAGGATCGGCTCCACTTGCGGTGAGTGGGACGCGACATCAACAGCGACCTCACGCGCCATGACGCCATTGCTTTCCCAGTGCGCGACCAGTTCCCGCACGGCGGCGGTGTCGCCGCCGATCACGGTCGAGGTCGGCGACGCGGCCACTGCGAGGACGACGTCTTTGACCCCGCGAACCGACAACTCGGAGAGCACCTGTGGACCGGGCAACTCCACTGCCGCCATCGCGCCACTGCCGGAGATCCGCTTCATCAGCCGAGACCGCCGGCAAATGACCTTTAGTCCGTCCTCCAGTGTCAGCGCACCGGCGACGACCGCGGCGGCAGACTCGCCCAGCGAGTGGCCGATCACCGCGCCGGGGCGCACCCCGTAGGTCTTCAAGGTCCGCGCCATCGCGACCTGCATGGCGAAGATCGTCGGCTGGACCCGGTCGATACCGGTGACCGTCTCGCCTGCGGTCAGAGCCTCGGTGACCGAGAAACCCGACTCGCGGGCGATGATGGGTTCGATCTCGGCGATGGTGGCCGCGAAAACCGGTTCTGCGGCAAGCAGATCCGCGCCCATGCCAGCCCATTGCGAGCCCTGACCGGAGAACACCCATACCGGTCCGCGGTCGCCCATGCCGACCGCGGCCGGATAGGGCAGATCGCCGTCGGCGACCTCGCGCAGAGCTGCGACGAGTTGGTCGGAGTCAGCGGCGGCGACGGCGGTGCGCACCGGCCGGTGCGAACGGCGGCGGGCCAGGGTGTAAGCCAGGTCGGCAAGGCCGCTTCCCGGGCCGGCGCCGTTTCCGGACACCGATGAGGTCCGCTTCTGCTCCAGCCAGTCGGCCAGGTGACCCGCAGTGACCTTCAATTGTTCGGCCGAGGTCGACGAGATGGGAAAGAGCAGCGGCCGGTCGGCGGCGCCCGCGGATTCCGCGGGAGTAGCTACCGGCGCCTGTTCGACGACGGCATGGGCATTGGTTCCCGACATGCCGTAGGACGAGACCGCCGCGCGACGCGGGCCGTCACCAGCCCGCGGCCATGGCGTGTTGTCCTCCGGCACAAAGAGTTTGGTGTCAACCTCAGCCATCCGGTCCGGCAGTCGGTGGAAGTGCAGGTTCTTCGGCACGATTCCGTGCTCGAGCGACAGGACGGCCTTCATCATGCCCAGAGTTCCGGACGCGGACTGGCAGTGCCCGAAATTCGGCTTGATCGACGCCAGTGCGCAAGGTTCTTCGGTGCCGTAAACCGTTGCCAGACTGGTGAATTCGATCGGATCACCGACCGGAGTTCCGGTGCCGTGGGCTTCGACCATGCCGATGGTGGCGGGGTCGACCTCCGCGGCGGCCAAGGCGTCGCGGTAGACCGACACCTGCGCCTCTTCGGATGGGGTGGCGATGTTGACGGTGCGACCGTCCTGGTTGGCGGCGGTACCCCGGATGACAGCAAGGATGCGGTCGCCGTCACGCTGAGCGTCTTCGAGTCGTTTGAACAGCAGGGCCACACAACCCTCGCCGGACACGAAGCCGTCGGCCGCGACGTCGAACGCGTGGCAGTGGCCGGTCGGCGACAACATGCCCTGCAACGATCCGGACACCGATTTCCGCGGTTCCAACGTGACCGAGACGCCTCCGGCAATGGCCAGGTCACTCTCGCCCTCGTGCAGGCTGCGGCAGGCCTGATGAACCGCCACCAGACCCGAGGAGCAGGCGGTGTCGACGGTGACCGCAGGGCCGTGCAACCCGAGTGCGTAGGACACCCGCCCCGAGGCGAAGCTGTTACTGGTTCCGGTGAACCCGTAGGGCCCTTCGGCGGCACCGCAGTCGGCGGAGAGCAGTTCGTAGTCGCTGTGCGTCAGCCCGACGAAGACGCCGGTCCGACTGCCGGAAAGCGTCGTCGGGTCGATACCGGCGTACTCAATGGCCTCCCACGAGGTTTCCAGCAATAAGCGATGCTGCGGATCGATCGCGGTGGCTTCCCGTTCGGTCATCCCGAAAAAGTCGCAGTCGAACCCGCCGACGTCGTCAAGAAATGCGCCCCACCTGGTGACCGAGCGGCCCGGGACACCCGGCTCCGGGTCGTAGAAGGCCTCCACGTCCCACCGGTCATCAGGAATCTCAGTAACGAGATCGCGTCCCTCCAGCAACGCCTCCCACAACTGCTGCGGCGAGTCGATGCCGCCTGGAAGCCGGCATGCCATGCCGATCACTGCGACCGGCGTGGCGGTAGCTATAGACACCCTGGAAAACCCCCGATGGAGCGGCTGTTCTGTCGACGACTGCGCGTACTCAAGGACT
Organism: Mycobacterium sp.; assembly: GCA_036782595.1. Lineage (GTDB taxonomy): Bacteria > Actinomycetota > Actinomycetes > Mycobacteriales > Mycobacteriaceae > Mycobacterium. The sequence continues at coordinate 17,352 of DAIPYT010000030.1, forward strand.
ATGCGAGACCGGTGGGTGAACACCGACGGCGCTCAAGCTTATGTGACGAAGACAAGGTCCGTCTAAACGCGCAAGCAAACGCGGTTCCGCTCGCTATCGGTCGCCGCGCATACCGGCGGGTGCGGTAGGTCGTGCGGTAAGTCACAGCCGCTTGCAAAAAAGTTATGAAATGTATAACTTAGACCATGTTACTGGTGGGTAACTTGTGTCAAGTACCCAACCTCGAAGGTGGCATTCTCAAGGAGGAATAGTGAGCCACTACAAGAGCAATGTCCGCGATCAGGTCTTCAACCTGTTCGAGGTGTTCGAGCTTGACAAGGCCTTGGGCCAGGGTGAATTCGTCGATCTCGATGTCGATACCGCGACCGAGATGCTCGGCGAAGCCGCACGCCTGTGCGAGGGCCCGGTCGCCGCGTCTTTCGTGGAGGGCGACCGCAACCCGCCGGTGTTCGATCCCGAGACCCACTCCATCACCCTGCCGGAATCCTTCAAGGCCTCCGTGCGCGCCTACATCGACGGCGGCTGGGACAAGGTCGGCCTGATCGAGGAACTCGGCGGCATGCCCGCGCCCAAGGCGCTGATGTGGGCGGTCAACGAGCACGTACTGGGTGCCAACCCCGCGGTGTGGATGTACGCCGGCGGTGCCGGTTTCGCCCAGATCGTCCACCACCTCGGCACTGAGCAGCAGAAGAAGTGGGCTGTGCTCGCCGCCGAGCGCGGTTGGGGTTCCACCATGGTGCTGACCGAGCCCGATGCCGGTTCGGATGTCGGTGCCGGCCGGACCAAGGCCGTCCGACAGGAGGACGGCTCCTGGCATATCGATGGCGTGAAGCGGTTCATCACCTCCGCGGACTCCGATGACCTGTTCGAGAACATCCTCCACCTGGTGCTGGCTCGCCCCGAGGGCGCCGGCCCGGGCACCAAGGGCCTGTCGCTGTTCATCGTGCCGAGGTTCCACTTCGACCCCGAGACGGGCGAGCCCGGCGAGCGTAACGGCGTGTTCGTCACCAACGTCGAGCACAAGATGGGCCTGAAGATTTCGGCCACCTGCGAGCTGACTTTCGGCCAGCACGGCATGCCGGCCAAGGGATGGCTCGTCGGCGAGGTGCACGAGGGTATCGCGCAGATGTTCGACGTGATCGAGCAGGCCCGGATGATGGTGGGCACCAAGGCGATCGCCACGCTGTCGACCGGCTACCTGAACGCGCTGGAGTACGCCAAGTCGCGCGTGCAGGGCGCGGACCTGACTCAGATGATGGACAAGACGGCCCCCCGGGTCACCATCACTCATCACCCGGACGTCCGTCGCAGCCTGATGACCCAGAAGGCCTACGCCGAGGGTCTGCGTGCGGTGTATCTGTACACCGCCACCTATCAGGACCCCGAGATCGCCAAAGCGCTGCACGGCGTCGACGCGGAACTGGCGTTCAAGGTCAACGACCTGATGCTTCCGATCGTCAAGGGTGTTGGCTCCGAGCAGGCCTACGCCAAGCTCACCGAGAGCCTACAGACCTTCGGGGGTTCGGGCTTCCTGCAGGACTACCCGATCGAGCAGTACATCCGCGACGCCAAGATCGACTCGCTCTACGAGGGCACCACGGCGATCCAGGCGCAGGACTTCTTCTTCCGCAAGATCATTCGCGACAAGGGCCAGGCATTGGCCCACGTGGCCGGGCAGATCGAGGAGTTCGTCAAAAACGAGTCCGGGAACGGCCGGCTCAAGACGGAGCGGGCGCTGCTGGCCAAGGCCCTGGAGGACGTCCAGGGCATGGCGGCCACGCTGACCGGCTACCTGATGGCTGCTCAGGAGGATCCCAAGAGCATCTACAAGGTGGGACTGGGGTCGGTTCGTTTCCTGATGAGCGTGGGCGATTTGGTCATGGGCTGGTTGCTGCTGCGCCAGTCGGCGGTGGCCATCGCCGCTCTCGACACGGGAGCCTCGGGCGCCGACCGGTCCTTCTACGAGGGCAAGATCGCCGCGGCGTCGTTCTTCGCGAAGAACTTCCTGCCCCTGCTCACCAGCACCCGTCAGGTAGTCGAGGCGCTGGACAACGAGGTCATGGAGCTCGACGAAGCGGCCTTCTGAGACGCGTGAACTCTGCGGCCCCGGAATCTGTGATTCCGGGGCCGCACTGTTTGTTGACCCGTTGCTGTTTCGTCGTTCGCTGAGCTTGCGGGCACACGGCAAAATGACTGGGGGCCAACGGCCCTTCCGCTCCCCCGTCGATTTGCTACGGTCGAACCGTGACCGCTCCGGACAACAAACCGGGTAACGGCAAGCCCACGGCTGCCCGCAATCCCGTGGCCAATCTTGTCGGGCCGTTCACGGGATCCTTCGTCAAAGCCGGCGGCTATTACGCCCGATCCTGGAGCGCCTACCTCGGGGGCGCTCGCAGCGAGTTGCCCACGGCACGCCCCACCCTGTCACTGGCCACCCACGCACTGCGCGACGAGTTGGTACTGGTCGGACTGCTCTGGCGGCGTCCGCTGAGCGATCCGGCCGTCTACGAGCAGATCAACCGCGAGGTCGTCGAGGCGGTCGAGTTCTACGGCGACCGCGGCTGGCTGGACAAACCACAGGACTTCTTCACCGCACCGCCGGCCCCCACCGAGGTGGCCATCCGCTCGTTCACCAACCGCAACCGCACCCATGAACGGATCACCTTCGACAGCGGCTACGCACCGCATCCCGGCGAACCGGGCGCGCAGCGCTGGATGAGCTACACCGCCAACAACCGCGACTACGCGCTGATGCTGCGCCACCCCGAACCAAGGCCCTGGATGGTCTGTGTGCACGGCACCGAGATGGGCCGGGCGGAGCTGGATCTGACCCTGTTCCGGGCCTGGCATCTGCATGAGGACTTCGGCCTCAACGTCATCTTGCCGGTGCTGCCCATGCACGGGCCGCGCGCCAGGAGGCTGCCGAAGGGGGCGGTTTTCCCCGGCGAGAACGTACTTGACGACGTCCACGGCACCGCGCAGGCGGTGTGGGACGTGCGACGGCTGATCGCCTGGATCCGGTCGGTACAGCCGAACGCCCGAATCGGCCTCAACAGCATTTCCCTGGGCGGCTACATCGCGGGCTTGGTGGCCAGCCTTGACGACGACCTGACCTGCGCCATCCTCGGCGTACCCCCGTCGAACCTGGTCGAATTACTTGGCCGGCACGCCGGACTGCCGAAGGACGACCCGCGGCGCAAGACACTCGAGTTGGCCAAGCCGATCGGTCAGATGATCTCTCCGTTGTCGCTGGAACCCAAGGTGCCCCCGCAGGGCAGGTTTATCTACGCCGGGGTGGCCGACCGCATCGTCCACCCGCGACAGCAGGTGATCCAATTGTGGGAGCACTGGGGCCGGCCGGACATCGGCTGGTATCGCGGCGGGCACACCGGTTTCTTCCAAGCCCGACCGGTCCAGCGTTACATCGACGCCGCGCTTGTGCAGTCGGGTCTGACCGAGAACGGGCCGACCGGAAAGCCGAACTAGGCCTCGAGAATTGCCGTGACACCCTGCCCCCCGGCGGCGCAGATCGAGATCAGTCCCCGCACCGGAGACGAGGTTTCAGCCTTCTTCTCGGCGAGTTGCTTGGCCAATTGCGCCACGATCCGGCCGCCGGTGGCCGCGAACGGGTGACCCGCGGCCAACGACGAACCGTTGACGTTGAGCCGCCCGCGGTCGATCGGTCCGAGAGCAGCGTCCAGGCCCAGCCGCTCCTTGCAGTATTCCTCGGACTCCCACGCCTGCAGGTGGCACAGCACCACCGAGGCGAAGGCCTCGTGGATCTCGTAGAAATCGAAGTCCTGCAGGGTCAGTCCATTACGGGCCAGCAGTCTCGGGACCGCGTAGGTCGGCGCCATCAACAAGCCATCGTCACCGTTGACATAGTCCACCGCCGCGGTCTCGGCATCCACGAGGTAAGCCAACGGAGTCCGCGAGTGCGCCTGCGCCCACTCCTCGCTCGACAGCAGCGCCACCGAAGCTCCGTCGGTCAACGGGGTCGAGTTTCCGGCCGTCATCGTCGCGTCGCCGCCCTTGACCCCGAACACCGGTCGAAGCTTGGCGAGTTTCTCGGCGGAGGAGTCGGCCCGCAGATTGTTGTCGCGGTACAGACCGAGGAACGGGGTGACGAGATCGTCGAAGAATCCGCGGTCATAGGCAGCCGCCATATTGCGGTGACTGGCCGCCGCCAACTGGTCCTGATCGACGCGCTTGACGCCCATTTTCTTGGCGGTGAGGGCGGCGTGTTCACCCATCGACAGCCCGGTGCGGGGCTCGCCGTTGGTGGGGATCTCAATGCCGACCGAGGCGGGTAGCCGACCGACAAGCTTGAGCCGGTCGATGCTGGAGTTCGAACGGCGCAGAGCCAACAATGAACGACGGAGGTTGTCGCCCAGGCCAATCGGCGCATCGGAGGTGGTGTCGACCCCGCCGGCGGCCGCGACCTCGTAACGCCCGGCGGCGATTCCATCTGCCGCGGCGATCGCGGCCTGCAGACCGGTTCCGCACGCCTGCTGCAGATCGAAGGCCGGAGTGTAGGACGACAGCGGCGTACCCAGGACACACTCCCGCATCAGGTTGAAATCGCGGCTGTGCTTGAGGACGGCTCCGCCGATGACCGCCCCGAGAGCTTGCCCCTGCAAATCGAATCGATCCACCAGTCCGTTCAACGCGGCGGTGAACATGTCCTGATTGGAGGCCTCGGCGTAGGCGCTGTCCGATCGGGCGAAGGGGATACGGTTTCCGCCGAGTACGGCGACGCGGCGGCGACTGGGGGCCTGTCGGGTGGGCACGTCAAAACCTCCGCTGTGTCGAGTGTCAGGGCCCATACTACGCACCGTTCTTACTCTGGAGTAAGTTCGTACCCGTGGCTTCCGACCTACTGTCCCAGGTGATCAATTCCGCGCCAGGGTCGTTCCTGGCCAAGCAACTTGGCGTGCCGGCTCCCGAGACGTTGCGGCGCTACCGTCCCGGCGATCCGCCACTGGCCGGATCGCTGCTGATCGGCGGGGACGGTCGGCTGGCAGAACCGGTACGGGCCGCACTGGCCGACGACTACGAGATCGTGGGCAACAACCTCGGCGGCCGCTGGGCGGACACGTTCGGCGGCTTGGTGTTCGATGCCACCGGCATCACCGAACCCGAGGCGCTGCGCAGCCTCCACGAGTTCTTCACCCCGCTGCTACGAAATCTTGGGTCCTGCGCCCGGGTGGTGGTACTCGGCAGCACTCCCGAGCAGGTGACCGACAGCATCGAGCGGATCTGCCAGCGCGCACTGGAGGGGTTCACCCGATCACTCGGCAAGGAACTTCGCCGCGGTGCGACGGCAGCGCTCGTCTACGTCTCACCGGAGGCCAAGCCGGCCGCCACCGGATGCGAGTCGACGCTGCGATTCCTGTTGTCGGCCAAGTCGGCCTACGTCGACGGACAGGTGTTCCGGGTCGGGGCCGCCGACTCCCGCCGGCCGGCCGACCCGAATAAGCCACTGGCCGGCAAGGTGGGCATCATCACCGGGGCTGCGCGCGGGATCGGAGCCTGTATCGCAGAGGTATTCGCCCGAGACGGCGCCCGGGTGGTGGCCGTCGATATCGCGGATTCAGCCCAAGCCCTCCAACAGACCGCCGCCCGGGTGGGCGGCACCGCACTGGCGCTGGACGTCACCGCCGAGGATGCCGTGGATCGCATCACCGCCCATCTACGCGAACATCACGGGGGCCGGGCCGACATCCTGGTCAACAACGCCGGGATCACCCGCGACAAGCTGCTGGCCAATATGGACGATGCCCGCTGGGATGCGGTAACAGCGGTGAATCTGGTTGCGCCGCTGCGCCTTACCCAGGGCCTGACCGGCAACGGCAGCATCGGTGACGGCGGCAGGATCATCGGGCTGTCATCGATGGCAGGCATCGCCGGTAACCGCGGCCAGACCAACTACGCGACCACCAAGGCCGGGATGATCGGCATCGTCGAGGCGCTGGCCCCGAGCCTGGCGGACACCGGCATCACCATCAATGCTGTCGCCCCGGGATTCATCGAGACCGCGATGACGGCGGCCATTCCGTTGGCCACCCGCGAGGTGGGCCGCCGCCTCAATTCGCTCTATCAGGGCGGCGAACCGGTCGACGTCGCCGAGACCATCGCCTTCTTCGCCAGCCCGGCCTCCAATGCGGTGACCGGCAACGTCATCCGGGTGTGCGGGCAAGCCATGCTGGGGGCCTGATGTTCACCATGGCCCGCGCCGCGCTGGGCGCACTGCCTCTCATCCCGCGCGGCGGCCACCTGCCCACCCGGGTGGAGCAGGTCTGCGATCTGCAGATCGACCGCGCCAATGTCGCTTCCTACGCTGCGACCACCGGGTTGCGCTATGGCGGAAACCTCCCCCTCACCTACCCGTTCGTGCTGACGTTCCCATCCGTCATGTCGCTGCTCACCGGTTTCGACTTTCCGTTCTCTGCGGTCGGCGCGGTACATGTGGAGAACACCATCACGGCATACCGGCCTATCGCGGTCACCGACACCGTGGGTGTCAAGGTGCATGCCGAGAACCTGCGTGAGCACCGCAAGGGCCTGCTCGTCGACTTGGTCAGCGAGGTCGCGGTCGGCAACGAGACCGCGTGGCATCAGGTCGCCACCTTCCTGCACCAACAGCGCACCAGCCTGTCCGACGAACCCAAATCGGAACCTGCAGCGCCGCAGAAACTCCCCTCCCCCAACCGGATTCTTCGCGTCACCGCCGGCCAGATTCGTCGATACGCCGCGATCAGCGGCGACCGAAACCCGATTCACACCAGTTCTCTCGGCGCGAAAATGTTCGGCTTCCCGAGCGCGATCGCCCACGGAATGTTCAGTGCGGCAGCGGTATTAGCCAACATCGAGGGGCAGTTGCCGGACGCCGTGCGATATTCGGTGAAATTCGGCAAGCCGGTGGTGCTACCCGCCGCCGCCGGGGTGTACGTCGACCGGGTGGCCGGCGGCTGGGACATCGCGATGCGAAACATGGCCAAGGGCTACCCACACCTGACCGCGGCGGTCCGGGCGCACTAACCCCGTCGGCCTTTGAGGCCCCGCCAGAACAGGTTGATCAGCAACTCGGCCGCCTCGCTGACGTCGGCATCGCCGGCGCTGACCCGCGTGCCGACCGCCTCCCCAGCCCCTACCAGAGCGACCGCCATCATGTGGAAGTCGCTGTCCGGCTCCGGATTTCGGGTTCCGGACTCCAGCAGGCGGGCTACCAGGTCGATGATCTTCTCCCGCCCCTCCCGTACGGTGTGAGCGAACGCCTGCGAACTGGTGGCCTGGGTATAGAGCACGATCCAGGACGCCCGGTTGGCGTCGATGAACTGCAGCACCGACAGGATTGTGCGACGCAACAACTCACGCGGGCTCTGCTTGAGGTCGACGTCGGCGCGCACCGCGTCGATGAAGCGGCCGAGTTCGCGGTTCAGGCAGGCGCCGAACAGCTCCTCTTTGGAGCCGTAGTACAGATACAGCATCGGCTTGGAGATCTGCGCCTCTGCCGCGATGGCGTCCATCGACGTCTCGTGATAGCCGTTGACGGAGAACAGCTGCACGGCGGCGTCCAGCATCTGCTGCTCGCGCACCGCGCGTGGCAACCGCTTGGTGCCACCGGCAGCCATCGTGACTAGCCGCTGCCGCAGCGGGCGCTCGGGCCCTTGGCCATCCGCAGGATCGAGCCCTCCACGGCGGGCATCGCCAGCTCGCCGGCGCTGACTGCGGACTCCAGCCGGTCCAGCACCGCGGGCACCTCATCGGTGGTGATCCACAGAGCCACGTCGACGCCGGCCTGCAGGGTGCGCAGCACCGCCTCGGCGACCCCGTAGCGGGAGGAGATCGCAGCCATGCTGGACAGGTCGTCGCTGAACACGGGGCCGTTGAAGCCGGGGCCGCCGTATCCGCCGCTGCGCAGCAGATTGACCGCCGCCGCACTCAGACTGGCGGGCTGGGCACCGGTCAGGCCGGGCACCTCGAGGTGTCCCATCATGACCGCGACCGGGCCTTCGGTGGTCAGCGTCCGGTAGGGCACCAGATCGCTTTCCATGAGTTCGGCAAGCGGGGGCGTCGTCACGACACCGGCCGTGTGCGAGTCGCCGGATGCGTGGCCGTGCCCGGGGAAGTGCTTCAGCACGGGCAGGACACCGGCATCCCGCAACCCGCGGGCGAACGCACCGGCGTAGGCGGTGACGGTGGCCGGGTCGTTGGAGAACGACCGGTCCCCGATGACGGTGTCGTCGCCCTGATCGGAGACGTCGACAACCGGCGCGAAGTCGATGGTGATACCCATGCCGCGCATCTGCCGGCCGCGCGCCAGCGCGATCTGATACACCTCGTCGGCCGTCTTGGTCTGGGCCAGCGTGCGGGCCGGTGGGATCGCGCCGATCAGCGAGGACAGCCGGGAAACCCGCCCGCCTTCCTCGTCGACGCTGACGGCCAGCGGCAGTGGGCCCAGGTTGGCGATGTCGTTCATGGTGCCGTCGGTCAGCATCGACAGGTCGGTCCAGCTACCGATCATGATGCCGCCGACGTGGTGGTTACCCACCACTGAACGGGCATCGCCGGCATCGCGAACCCCGACCATCAGCGTCTGGGCCAGCTTGTCCCGGGTGGACATCGCGGCAAGCATCGCCGAACCAGTACCGCAGGCCGGCGGGGCCGGTGCGGCGGGCGGATTCAGCGGGGCGGACAGCGGCGTGACGCTGGCCGACTCGGCTTGGCTGGTCTGGGGCG
>DAIPYT010000030.1:26103-26321 GCA_036782595.1 Mycobacterium sp.
GACGGGGAGTCGGCGCGTTGTGTCGGCGCCGAGCACGCCGCCAGAACCATCGGCACGGCCGCGCAGGCCGCCACGGTGCGAAGAGAAAGCAGGCTAGTGACCATCCGCACATGCTGTCATGACCCCCGGCCGATGCCCAACAGAGGCCGTCGCGGCGGGTCGGTGCCATGCTAGGTTTGACCAGCTAGACCGCCGTTAAGCAACCACTGGACAACTAC
>DAIPYT010000031.1:0-1367 GCA_036782595.1 Mycobacterium sp.
CTCGTCGGTCGAACGGCCCACCGGGCGCCCGCAGTTCCAACAGAACCGCTTCGACTCCGCCACAACGGGATCGACCATCAGGGCCGCCAGCGGGTCGATCTCCGGAACCCGCGGAATCTCCACCAGTCCGCCCCCGAGGCGGCGCGTGGGCGACACCACGCGGGCGACCGTCGACTCCTCAACCTCGATCGGCTCGCTACGAGCCGACTCCTCCTCGTCGTCATTGAAATTCGGCCGGAACACCGCCTGGGTGGACATCGCCCGCATGGTCGACGCCGAATCCATCCCGAGGTCGGACAGGCTGGCCGGTTGGGTGCCGACGTCGGGGTCCTGCTGTTCGGTGGTCTGTTGTTCGGGGGTCATCAGTCCAGATACCTCGGTGCAGGTGGTGCAGGTGCCGGACCGAGCACCGTCAGCCACTTGCGGTAGAGGGTGTCCCAGGTGCCGTCGGTCCGGATTCTCTCCAGTGTGCCGTTGACGAACCGGACCAGACCGGTGTTGGCAAGGTTGATTCCGATGCCATAGGGCTCCTCGGCCATGGTGGGCCCGACGATGTGCAGATACGGGTCCTGCGACACCAGGCCGGCCAGGATGGCGTCGTCGGTGCTGACCGCGTCAACCTCGCGCTGCTGCAGGGCCACCAGGCAGTCCGCCCAACTGACCACTGTCACGATCGTGGCCGGCGGGTCGATCTCCTGCACCCTGCGCAACGAGGTCGTACCACTGGCGACGCACACCCGCTTCCCCGACAGGTCCGACGGTCCGGCGATCTCCGACTCGCGGGGCGCCAGAATCCGCTGCATGGCGAGGAAATACGCCGTCGAAAAGTTCACTTGCTTTCGCCGCTCGCAGGTCATGGTCATGGTCTTCACGACGATGTCGACGGCGTTGTTCTGCAATGCGGAGATCCGGTCGGCCGAGGACAGGATCCGGTACTCGACCGCGGAGGGATTGCCAAAGATGTCCCGGGCCACCTCGCCGGCGATGTCGACGTCGAAACCGGTGATCTCCCCGGAGACCGGATCCCTGAATGAGAACAGGTTGCTGCCCACATCGAGGCCGACCAGCAGGCGCTTGCGTTTGCGTATCCCAGCCACTGCGGCATCAGCCTCGGCTTGGGTGGCGAACGGCCGGAGGCTTGCGGTGCGGTCGCAGGAGTCGTTGCTCGGGTCCGGCGGCAGGGCGGCCTGCACCGGCAACTCGGTCATGCCGGCGGGCCTCGGCGGCACCAGGCTGAGGTCCGGGGGAGAGGGGACATCGGCAGGTTGCCCACATGAGGTCAGCATTGCGGCCAATAGGGTCGAGGCGAGGATCTTCGCGCGAGCGCTCATCACATCCTGTTTGTTCTTCGCGCGAGCGCTCATCAC
>DAIPYT010000031.1:1467-14628 GCA_036782595.1 Mycobacterium sp.
TCTTCGCGCGAGCGCTCATCACATCCTGTTTGTTCTTCGCGCGAGCGCTCATCACCGGTACTCACTCATCCTCGGCCACAGGCCCAGTGCCACCGCCAGCGCCGCCCCCACCGACAGCATCGCCCCACCGACGGTGGTGCCCGACAGCACCCGGCGGGCCGAGAGGATGTCGGAGCGAAGCTGCTCTCGGCTTTCTTGAATCCCCTGCGACAGTGCATCATTGAGCTTGTCGAACGCTGGAGTCGAGTCGTCCTCACCGGTTCCCAACGCCACCTGGGTGGCCGCTTGGTAATTGCCCACGCTGATGTAATCGTTGATCCGGATGTCGGCCTGCCGCCACCGCTCCAGCAGTTGGTCGGCCTGAGCCAGGCCGGTCCTGTCCACCGTGTCCGCACGGCCGAGGTAGTCGCGCAACTGTTGGCGCATCGCGTCGACGCGTTGATAGTAGGACCGCTTGCGCATGTCCTCGTCCCCGCGGCGGATCAGCGACAGCGTTTCGTCGGCTCGGGCCTGCTGGGCTGTGATGGCCAGGCTGGTCACCGTCCGCAGCGAATCGGCTGCGGTGTTCTTGGCGGAGCGACTGCCGGTGGTCGAGATGACCAGTGCGGTGCCGACCCACACGATCATCACCCCGATCGCCAGGCCGCCGATGACCAGGCCGATGTTGACCCTGCGTTTGGTCCGCCGCGCCAGCCAACGGTGGACGAACAATCCGAAGCCCAGTGTGGCGGCCACCACGATGATCACCGGCGCGGGAATCGAGGCCGAGGCGGTGGTCTCGGCATCCACCTGCGCCGAGGTTGCCTCGTAGAGGCGTTGGGCGTCCGGCAGGATCGTGTCCTGCATCAACCCCGACGCCTCCGACAGATAGGACGAGCCCACTGGGTTGCCCATCCGGTTGTTCGTGCGGGCCGTCTCGATCAACCCTGTGTAGACGGCCAGTTGGGCGTTGATCCTCCCGAGCAGTTCGACCAGCGGCGGATCGGTCAGACCGCTGGAGGCGCGGGTGATCGCGACGGCGGCATCGGTGATCGCCTGCTCATAGCGCTGCCGTACCGCTCTGGGTTCGGCGCCGGCGATGAAGGCGGTCGCCGCGGCGGCGTCGGCGACCGACAGAGTCGTATAGAGCTGACCGGCCGCGAAGGACAGCGGCTCGGTGTGCTCCAGGACGGTGGTCAACTGGTGCTGGCGCTCGTTGATCGTCGTGGAAATGGCGAACGCACTGAGGATGCCGAGCATGGCGAGTACGACGCCGAGGGTCAGAATCCGCCCGGGCGTGGTGTTGACGAACCACCACCGCGGATGGGCGGGCTCAGTCGGCGTCGGTTGGGCCAACGGCTCAGTCGACGGATGCGCCAGCTCGACGGTCACCTCACGCGAACCTCGCTCTCGTTCCGCCATCTTCCACGGGTGCCTGAATTCTCTATGAGTAAAGTCTAAGAGGAAGCGCAACGTCTGGCTTGTCGTTCGACCTGACCCGTGTTGGCGTGGCGCGCCTATCCTGAAATCCGTGCGAGGCGATGGCGACGGATGGGTGGTGTCTGAACACAACACCTACCACTGGGGTGTGCACGGCGCGGCAGGGCTGTTACTTCGGGCCCCGTGGCATGACGGCAGCCCGGCGGTCCTGCTGCAGCACCGTGCGGTCTGGAGCCATCAGGGCGGCACCTGGGCTCTGCCCGGTGGGGCTTTGGACAGCGACGAGGATGCCGAGGCGGCCGCGAAGCGCGAAGCCCACGAGGAGGCGGGTCTGGCCGCCGCTCATATCGACGTGCGAACCACCGTCATCACGGCCCGGGTGTTCGCTGTCGGCGGCGGCACATGGACCTACACCACGGTGGTCGCCGACGCCGCTGAGCTTCTCGCCACGGTCGCCAACCGGGAGAGCACCGAACTGCGTTGGGTGCCGGAAGCCGAGGTCACCGATCTGCCATTGCATCCGGCTTTCGAGAAGAGTTGGCCGAGCTTGCGCACCGGTGTCGAAGTTCCTGCCCACGACTGCCGGCTGGAACTGCCTCACACCGTCGTGATCGACGACATCTTCTCCTGGTGCAGTCCCGCCAGTGTCAGCCAAGCGCAGCGCTGAGCCGCTGCGCCGCCGCACCCGGTTCGTGGGCATCGGTGATCGCCCGCACCACCACAATGCGGCGCGCGCCGGCCTCGAGCACCTCGTCGAGGCGCTGCTCATCGATGCCGCCGACGGCGAACCACGGCTTGTCGGGGTTCATCGAGGCCACCGCACGCACCAGATCCAGTCCCGGTGCCGGTCGGCCTGGCTTGGTGGGAGTCGGCCAGCACGGGCCCACACAGAAGTAGTCGACATCCTCCATCAGCGCTCGGGCAGCCTCGCCGGTCTCATGGGTCGACCGGCCGATCACGGTGTCGGGCCCGACGATCGCGCGGGCCACCTCCAGTGGCAGGTCGTCTTGGCCCAGATGCACCACGTCGGCCCCCAGCGCGCGCGCGATGTCGGCGCGGTCGTTGACCGCCACCAGCCCACCGTGCCGTTTCGCCGCGTCGGCGAGTATCTCCAGGGCAGCCAGCTCACCGCCCGCCCCAAGCGGGCCGAATCGCTGTTCGCCGCGTGAGCCCTTATCGCGCAGTTGGATGATATCGACCCCGCCGGCCAGAACGGCGTCGGCGAACTCCGCCAGATCGCCGTGCTCGCGGCGGGCGTCCGTGCACAGGTACAGCCGGGCGGTTTCCAGCCGTGAGCGACGTTCGTGCACACCGAGACGCTAGCGGCTGGCGGGGAGTTCGGCACGGGAGTCCCGGGATCAGGCTCAGCGAACCAGCCGGACCCGCGAGTGCTGACGCCCGTGCGTTTAACCTGGGTAGGTGATGCGAACGAGACTTGCCGCAACGGTGTGCATTCTTCTTGCCGCCGCGGCGCAGGGCTGCAGCAGGCCGGCAAACGGCGCCCAGCCCGTCGTTGAGAACAACGCCGCCAAGCAATTCGCGACGCAGTTGCGTGACAGAGTGACCGCTGAGGCGATGACCGGGCATCTGAGCAAACTGCAGGACATCGCCGACGCCCACGACGGCACCCGCGCGATCGGCACGCCCGGCTACCAGGCCAGCGTCGACTACATCGCCGAATCTCTGCGCAGCAAGGGGTTCGATGTGCAGACTCCCGAGTTCCAGACCCGCGTCTTCGACCACGGTGACGCCACGCTGACCGTCGGCGGCGCCACCGTCAAGGCCGGTGTGCTCAAGTACAGCGGCGGCACACCACCGGACGGGGTCAGCGGCCCGCTTGTCGCCGCCCCGGCCGATCAGACGCCGGGATGCGCGCCGGCCGACTACGAAGGACTGCCGGTCAAGGGTGCCGTTGTCTTGGTGAACAGGGGTAGCTGCCCGTTCTCCGAGAAACATTCGATCGCTGCGAAATTGGGCGCGGTGGGAATGGTCGTCGCCGACAACGTCGATGAGGAGAAGATGGGGGGCACCCTGGGCGAGAACGCCGGTGCCACCATCCCCGTCATCAGTGTCACCAAGGCCGACGGCGCCCGGCTGCGTGCCGCGCCCGGCCCGACCACCATCAAACTTGATGCGACGACGCGGACGATCCCAGTGCGAAATGTCATCGCGCAGACCAAAACCGGCTCCGCAGCCGACGTCGTCATGGTCGGGGGGCATCTCGACAGCGTTCCCGAGGGTCCGGGTATCAATGACAACGGCTCGGGTGTTGCGGCAGTGCTGGAGACGGCACTGCAACTCGGCAGCGAGCCCGCCGTCAACAATGCCGTGCGGTTCGGATTCTGGGGAGCCGAAGAGGTCGGCATCGTCGGATCCAAGAAGTACGTCGCATCGCTGAGCACCGAGCAACTCAAAGACATCGCCCTGTATCTCAACTTCGACATGATCGGGTCGCCGAACCCCGGCTATTTCACCTACGACGGCAACCAATCCACCAAACTCGGTCGTGACCAGAGCCCGCCACGGGTTCCCGAGGGCTCGGCGGGCATCGAGCGCACCTTCGTGGATTACCTGCAGTCCGCCGGAAAGACCGCCGAGGACACCTTCTTCGACGGACGTTCCGATTACGAGGGGTTCACCCTGGCCGGTATTCCCGCCGGCGGCCTGTTTTCCGGCGCCGAGGAGGATAAAAGTCCGCAGCAGGCCGGGCTGTGGGGTGGCACCCCCAATGCCCCGTTCGACCCGAATTATCACAAGGACACCGACACCCTCGACCACGTCGATCGCGCCGCACTGGACATCAATGGTCGCGGGGTCGCTTGGGCGGTCGGCGTCTATGCCACCGATTTGACCGGGCGCAACGGCATTCCGGCCCGAGAGGACCGCACCCGCCACGAAATCAGCGACTGAGAAACGGTTCCGAAGTCGCTATCGCCATCGGGCCATCAGATAGATCAACGCGCCGGCGACCAGAACCGCCGCCCCGGCCAGTACCGATCCGGATGGCAGGAACGCCGCGAGCAGCAGGCAGCCGGCCAGACCGACCGCGGGGATGAACCGCGACCACGGGGAGCGATCCAACGTCCACGCAGAGGCGTTGGCGAGGGCGTAGTAGACCAGCACGGCGAACGAGGAGAACCCGATGGCCGCCCGAACGTCGGCGAATGCGGCCACCACCGCGACCACGACGCCGACCGTGACTTCTGCGCGATGCGGCACCGCGAACCGCGGATGCACCACCGCGAGGGCCGAGGGCAGGTGACCATCGCGGGCCATGGCCAACCCGGTGCGTGAAACCCCGAGAATGAGGGATAGTAGCGATCCGAGCGCGGCCACCGCCGCACCGACCCTGACCACGGGATCCAGCCAGGCTATTCCGGCAACACGGACCGCCTCGGCCAACGGGGCTGTGGCGGTGGGTAATTCGGGTCCGAGCACGGCCATCAGGGTGACGGCCAACAGGGCGTACACCGTCAGTGTGATCGCCAGCGAGATTCTGATGGCGCGCGGGATAGTGTGCGCCGGATCGCGTACCTCCTCACCGAGGGTGGCGATCCGGGCATAGCCGGCGAAGGCGAAGAACAACAGGCCGGCCCCCTGCAGCACTCCGGCCGGTGTGCCGCCGATCAGAGTGACCGCGGCCGGATCGGTCCGGCCGCGCAGAAGTACCGCGGCGACCACGCCGGTCAGCACCATCAGCACCATGATCACGATCACCCTGGTCAGCAGCGCCGACTTCTGAATGCCCCGGTAGTTCACCGCCGTCAGACCGGCCACCGCGGCGACCGCGACTGCATGGGCGTGGGCGGGCCACAGGTACACCCCAACGGTCAACGCCATCGCCGCGCAGGAGGCCGTCTTGCCGACGAGGAAACTCCAGCCCGCCAGGTAGCCCCAGAACTCGCCCAGTCGTTCCCGGCCGTAGACATAGGTCCCGCCGGACTGGGGGTACAGCGCGGCAAGCCGGGCCGAGGAGGTGGCGTTGCAGTAGGCGACCACCGCCGCGGCGGCCAGTGCGATTAGCAGGCCCGAACCGGCGGCCGCGGCCGCCGGCCCGAACACCACGAAGACCCCCGCACCGATCATCGATCCCAGACCGATCACGATGGCGTCGACGATGCCGAGTCGGCGTCGCAGGGGGGTGTGCTCCGGGGTGCTCACCAGGCGAAGCGTACGGCGGCCGCAACCCGCCGCGGCGTCAACCTCGGCGGCTGCGAACCGCGCCGAAGATCAGGTAGCTCAGGTATCCGGCGATGCCCGCGTAGGCGAATTTACGCGTCTGTGGCGCCACCAACCCGACGCCGATGGCTGTTTCTATCGCGCCGTTGGCGTACACGTAGCGACGGGTGTTGTTCGGGTAGGCCAGAGCGGTCATCTTCTCGTACACCTGGGGTTTGAGGAAGTGCGAGAGTCCGGTGGCGGCGAGCGCCACACCAGCTCCGGAGATTTTTGCCGACATGGCAAGCAACCCTAGGCGATGCGGTAGTCGCTGAGCGGGAATTCCGAGGCCTGTCGGATCGAGGCTTTGGCGGTCATCGGGCGCAGCAACGTTGCTTCGCCATGCGGGTTGAAGTAGTAGGACCGGGCCTCGGCGCAATGTCCGACGTTGAACACGGTGTTACCGACCTTCTCGGTCATCTGGTCGAGGAACCGGGCGTTGGCCTCCTCGGTGACCTCGAACGTCGACGCGCCGCGGCGCTTCACCTCGCTCAGCAGGCGATCCATGATCCGCATCTGGTATTCCATCGTGTTGAAGAAATTCAGCCCGATGAAGGCATACGGGCTGGCCAGGCTGAGGTAGTTCGGAAAGTGCGGGATCGACACCCCCTGGTAGGCCTGGAACCTGTTCTCCCGCCACCATTTTCCGAGATTGCGGCCTTCGCGCCCGATGACCTCGATCGCCGGGATGTTGGCTTCCCAGAGATCGAACCCGGTGGCTAGCACCAGCGTGTCGATCTCGGTGCGGGTTCCGTCATTGGCGACGATGGCATGCGGTTCGATGTGTTCGATACCGCTGGTCTGAAGATGCACATTGGGCTTGGTGAAAGTGCGGTAGTAGCTGTTGGAGAACGTGGGCCGTTTGCAGCCCAGGTCGTAGGGCGGGGTGAGCTTGCTCCGCAGTTCCGGGTCTCGGATCGTGGCGAATCGGTACATCTTGGCCACGTCGGCTCCGCCGATGTCGAGTCGGCGGTACAGGAAACTCCCCTGATGCAGGACGACGTAGTTGAAGAAGTCGTAGATCGCGTCGGTCACCGCCCGGACGGCGCGCTGGGCCAGCGGAACCCGGGCGAAAAGCCGCTTCGCCCACTGCGGGTAGGCGAAGTCGGGCTTGGGCACAACATGGATTGCGGTGCGCTGGTAGACCGTCAGTTCACCGGCGTTGCGGGCCAACTGGGGGATCAGTTGCACCGCGGTGGCGCCGGTCCCGATCAGTGCGATCTTCTTGCCCGCCGGGTCGAAGCCGTCGTCCCATGCCGTGGTGTGGATGACTTTGCCCTCGAAGCCGTGGATACCGGGTATGTCCGGTGTGTGCGGCTGGGACAGGAAGCCGGTCGCGGTGATCAGGAACCTGGAGCTCAGGGTGGATCCGTCGGCCAGTGCCACCCGCCAGAGATCGGCGTCGGCGTCCCACCGTGCGCCTTCGACGGTTGTGTTGAACCTGATGTGGCGGCGGACGTCGTACTTGTCGGCGACGTCGTCGGCGTACTGCTTGATTTCCGGCCCGGTGGAATACAGCCGCGACCAGTTCGGGTTGGGCTCGAAAAAGTACGAGTAGGTGGTGGTGGGGACGTCGCAGGCGAGCCCGGGGTAGTGGTTGACGTACCAGGTGCCGCCCAGGTCGTCGAGGCGGTCCAGGAGCACGATGTTCTCGAAGCCGAGCCGCTTGAGCGAAATTGCTGCCCCGATGCCCCCGAAGCCGGCCCCGACGATGATGACGTCGTAGTTCTGCTCGGTCATAAGGCCGACCGTACCGGACCTAGCCGAGGTCGCCGAGTCGCAGCGCGGCCTCGACAGCCCGTTCCGGAACATCAGGAACTTTTGTCCCTGTACCTACAGCGACCTTGGTCCTGAGGTCGTGACGCGCCCCGCTCACCTCGACGATCTCCGTCGGTGCCGGGATCAGTTCCACCGCTGCCCGCAATTCGTCGAGCGAGCCGAAGGGATCTGAGCTGCCGTGGGTGAAGACGGTCGGCACGGTAATCGCCGGGAAGTGCTCGGTGCGTAGGCGTTCCGGCTTGCCGGGTGGGTGCAGGGGGTAGGAGAACAGGGTCAGTTCGTCGGCGACGCCGGGATTCTCGGCTATCACCATGGAAGTCAGCCGGCCGCCATAGGAATGTCCGCCGGTGATCAGTGGACCGTCACTCAATCCCCGACCGACCGCGATGGCTTCGGCAACTCCGGCCTGATCGGCGGTCGCCGAACCCGACGGCGGGCCTGCTGCTCGGCGCCTCCGGTAGGGCAGGTTGTAGCGCACGGCCAGCCAGCCGCGGGCGGCCCACTCGTCGCAGATGCGGATCAGCAACGGCGAGTCCCGGCTGCCGCCGGCCCCGTGGGTCAACACCACGACACCGAGTGGGCTGCCGTCGGGGCGGTGCGCCACACCGCCGATGTCCTCCAGGGGGTTCATTACTGCAGCCGCCACAGTGCCGACACCGGCCCGTGTCCGGCGCCCAGTGGGTATGCCGAGCGAAGACACTCGGTCACCCAGCCCTTGGCGAAGCCGACCGCGTCGGGCATCGAGTAGCCGTGGGCCAGCGCGCAGGCGATGGCCGCCGCCAGAGTGTCACCGGCGCCGTGGTCGTGCACGGTGTCGACGCGGGGGGCGTTGAACTCGTGAAAGTCCTTGCCGTCGTAGAGAAGGTCAAGGCTGTCCGGCGCGCAGCGCAGGTGACCGCCCTTGACCAGGGCCCACCGGGGGCCCAGGTCGTGCAGGGCCTTGGCCGCCTCACGCTGGGTATGCGGGTCGACCACGTCGACACCGACCAGCAGTCGAACCTCGTCGAGGTTGGGGGTGACCAGGCTGGCCAGTGGGAACAGTTGACGGCGCAGGGTGTCCAGCGCGGGCGGATCTAACAGCGGATCACCGCGCATCGAGGCGCAGACCGGATCGACCACGAACGGGGTGACACCGGCCAGACCCAGGGCGCGCCAGCAGTCCGCGACGGTCTCGACGATCTCCGATGAGGCCAGCATTCCGGTCTTGGCGGCCTGAAGCCCGATGTCGGTGACGACCGCCTCGATCTGGCCGGCGATGATCGCGGGCGGAATCCTATGGAAACCCTTGACGCCCAGCGAATTCTGGATCGTCACCGCCGTCACTGCGACCAGGGAATGAACGCCGAGTAATGCGAACGTGCGCATATCTGCCTGGATTCCTGCGCTGCCACCGGAATCCGAACCGGCGATGGTCATCACCCGTACCGGGGTACTGCCCGGCGCGGTCAACGGCAGAAACTCCACCCAGATTCCTCCCGCCGGTGTGCTCGGTTCAACGCTAGCAGTGCGGGTAATTTCGCGGGTGTGTTGAATAACCGCCAGATCGTCCTGCGCCGCCGTCCCGTCGGACTGGTCAAACCCGACGACACCGAACTGGTCACCGCCCCCGCGCCGCCACCGGCGCAGGGTGAGGCACTGCTGCGAACCACCTACGTCGGACTCGACGCGGCAGTGCGCACCTGGCTCGATGACCGGCCCGGCTACTTGCCACCGGTCGGCATCGGTGAGGTGATCCGCGCAGCCGGTGTCGGTGAAGTGGTCGAATCACGTTGTGAGAAGTACAAAGTCGGCGATATCGTCACCACGCTCACCGGCTTCCAGGAATACGTGATCATCCGCGACGACGTGTTCAGCACGCCCATTCCCGGCGAGACCGATCAGGCTGCCATCATGAGTGTCTACGGCTCCGGTGGCGCGACGGCGTATTTCGGGATGACCGAGGTCGGCCGACCCCAGCCGGGAGAGACCGTGGTGGTCTCCGCCGCCGCCGGGGCTACCGGGTCGATCGCCGGGCAGGTCGCCAGGATCGCCGGCGCCCGGGTCGTCGGTATCGCCGGCGGCCCGCGGAAATGCCGCGCGGTGGTGGAGGACTTCGGTTTCGACGCCTGCATCGACTACAAGAACGAGGACCTGCCCGCCGCCCTGAAACAGCACTGCTCCAGGGGCGTCGACGTCTACTACGACAATGTCGGCGGCGAGATCCTCAACGCCGTGCTCGGCCGACTGGCGCCCAAGGCGCGGGTGGTGCTGTGCGGGGTGATCTCGAGTTATCTGACCGGCGAACACCCGGGGCCGTCGAACTACGTCAACCTGCTCGCAAAGACCGCATCCATGCAGGGCTTCAATGCACTGGAGATGTGGAACCGCTTCGACGAGGCCTTCACCGATCTTCGGCGCTGGGGTCGGGAGGGCAAGCTGGTGCACCGTGAGACGATCTTGCCCGGTCTGGAGTCCTGTGTGGATGCGCTCAACGGACTGTTCACCGGCGCGAACATCGGGAAGATGCTGGTGAAGGTCAGCGAGGCGACCGGGGAAACAGAACTCAAGGCGGAGGGCTGACCGGTGCGGGTCGGGATTATCGGAGCGGGAATCGCCGGGCTGGCCTGCGCAGCGGGCCTGGCCCGGCGCGGTCACGATGTGGTGTTGTTCGACAAGGGTCGCGGTCCGGGCGGCCGGATGTCTACGCGCCGGTTCCAGACATCCCAGGGTGAGGCGTCTTTCGACCACGGGGCGCAATACTTCACCGCGCGCGACGAACATTTCCGTTCGCAGGTGAGCGACTGGGTGGCAGCAGGTGTGGCCGCGCCGTGGCCCGCGGCCGGTGCTGGGGCTTATGTCGGCGTCCCAGCGATGAACTCGCCGATCCGCGAGATGTCCGGCCAGCACGTCGTGCACTGGTCAACCCTTGTGACCCGGATGGACAGACGCGAGGACGGCTGGCGGCTGAGCCTGGTCGGTGGTGAGGTCAGCGATGTCGATATGACGGTGGTCGCGGTCCCCGCTGAGCAGGCCGCCGCGCTGCTGGCGGACTCGGCCCCCGATCTGGCGGCAACCGCCGGCGCGGCGATCAGCGAGCCGTGCTGGACGGTCATGGTGGCGTTCCGGCAGACCGTCCCGGTCGCGCTGGATTGCTGGCGGGGGGATGACTCAGCGGCCGGCCCAGCGGAGGAAATGGTCGGCTGGGCGGCTCGCAACAGTTCCAAGCCCGGGCGGACCGGGCCGGAGAGTTGGGTTGTGCAGTCCGCCCCGGGTTGGTCGCGACGTCACATCGACGCCGAACCCGACGTTGTCACCGCAGACCTCCTGGCCGGCTTGTCGCGTGTGCTCGATGTCGGGCTGCCGCAGAGTATCGGCACCTCCGCCCATCGATGGCGCTTTGCGCGTTGCGCCGACGATGGTCCCGGTGTCGTCCTCGACACCGACCGCCGCCTGGGATTGTGCGGCGACTGGTTGATCGGGCCGCGCGTCGAATCCGCGTGGATCTCCGGTGCGCGGCTTGCCGACCGAATCGGAGCGGGACTTCAGTCCTGACCCGACTCGGCACGCAATTCGACGAACACCGGCGCATGGTCACTGGGTGCGCCGATGCGGTCCTTGCCCGTCTTGCGCTCGTCGCGGGCGATCTCGGCGGCCACCACCCGTTGCGCCAGCGCCGGCGAGGCGAGGATGAAGTCGATCCGCATGCCCTGTCGTTTGGGGAACCGGAGTTGGGTGTAATCCCAGTAGGTGAACTCTCCCGGCGTGAACCCGCGGACCACGTCGGGGTAGGAGGCTTCGATGGCCGCGAAGGCGGCGCGCTCAGGTTCGGTGACGTGGGTACTGTGCGCGAATACCGCCATATCCCAGACATCCTCGTCGCGCGGTGCGATATTCCAGTCGCCCACCAGGGCGATCTGGGCTTCCGCATTGTCGGCGATCCACGACTGAGCAGTTTTCTCAAGTGCGGCAAGCCATTCCAGCTTGTAACGGTAGTGCGGATCGCTCACGGTGCGGCCGTTGGGGACGTACAGGCTCCAGACCCGGACCCCGTTGCAGGTGGCGCCCAGGGCGCGGGCCTCGGCGGTCGGTCCGTCCTTGCCGCCATCCCATGACGGTTGGCCGTCAAAGCCGATCTGCACATCGTCGAACCCGACGCGGGAGGCGATCGCCACACCGTTCCACTGGTCGTGTCCGCAGTGCACCACCTCGTAGCCGGCGCCCAGAAAGGTCATGGCGGGGAACTGATCGTCGGAGCACTTGGTCTCCTGAATGGCCAGTACGTCGATCTCTGCGCGCTGCATCCAGTCCACCACTCGATCCACCCGCGCCCGGATGGAGTTGACGTTCCAGGTCGCCACCCGCAGGGTACCCATCGCGAATTGCCTAGTGGCCGAACGGATCCGGCACGTCGCCCGGCATCCAAGACAGGCCGGGTACGCCCCACCCGTGTGACTTCGCGGCCCGTTTGGCGGCCCGGGCATGCCGGCCCAGCAGGGTATCCACATAGAGGAAACCGTCGAGGTGGCCGGTCTCGTGCTGGAGCATCCGGGCGAACAATCCGGTGCCCTCCAACGTCACCGGGTTACCGTCCGCATCCAGGCCGGTGACCCGGGCCCACTCCGCGCGTCCGCAGGGAAACGACTCGCCCGGGACGGACAGGCAGCCCTCGTCGTCGGTTTCCGGGTCCGGCATCGTCTCGGGGATCTCGGAGGTCTCCAGTACCGGGTTGATCACCGCCCCGCGCCGGTAAGTGGCTTTGCCCCGATCCTCGGCACAGTCGTAGACGAACAACCGCAGGCCGACACCGATCTGGTTGGCGGCGAGGCCGACCCCGTGTGCGGCGTCCATCGTGTCGTACAGGTCGGTGATCAGATCGGCCAGTTCGGGCGGCAACGCGCCGTCTACCCCGACCGGCACCGGTGCGGTCGGGGTATGCAGAACTGGGTCACCAAGGATGACGATGGGTCGGACTGCCATGATCGGCAAGCTTAAAGACTGGGCCGACGCGCGGGGCGCGGTGCCATCCCAATGTGTGCGCACGTGATTGAATGACGCCCGGTGGGATTAGAACCACAGGTATGTCATTCGTTGAAAGGGCCCACGAATCGCATGGACGGCGCCACGGTAAGGGCCGAGCGAGCGGTCGACGACGCCGAACTACCTGAGGGGCTGAATCGGCGGGAATACGACATCCTCGCTTTCGAGCGCCAGTGGTGGAAGTACGCCGGCGCCAAGGAAGAAGCCATCAAGGAACTCTTCTCGATGTCAGCGACCCGCTACTACCAGGTGCTCAACACCCTCGTTGATCGGCCTGAGGCGCTGGCCGCCGATCCGATGCTGGTCAAGCGGCTGCGGCGGCTGCGGGCCAGCAGGCAGAAGGCCCGGGCCGCACGGCGGCTGGGCTTCGAGGTCCCCTGACCGTGCTCACTGGGCCGGGGCTCCCCGGTCCCAGGAACTGGCACGGATAAGGTAATCACGATGAACGAGCGCGTTCCCGATTCCTCCGGGCTGCCCCTGCGCGCCATGGTCATGGTGCTTCTCTTCCTCGGCGTGATCTTTCTGCTGGTCGGTTTCCAGGCGATGACGTCGGGTAACGACGCCTCCGACGAGATCTCCGCGGTCACCGTCACCACCACCACGACCAAACCGCCGGCCCCCAAGGCCGATGTGCGGGTCTTCAGCGTTGCCGGCGATGAAGCCGCGGCGACCCGAATCTCTGACCGCTTGCGCGAAGCGGGCTGGAACGTGACCGAATCGGCCACCATC
>DAIPYT010000031.1:14638-25992 GCA_036782595.1 Mycobacterium sp.
CCGCCGAGGTCCCCGCCACGACGGTCTACTTCGGTACCACCGAGGGTGAGCAGGCGGCGGCCGAAGTCGTCGGCAAGGTACTCGAAGCACCCGTGCAGGCCCGAATCCCGGACATCGCAGAACAGCCACCGGGCGTGATTGTGTTGGTCACCGGCTAGGCTCTGCTGCCATGGTCATCTCCGCCAGCCCACGTACGTTCGCCGCGCTTTTCCTCGCTCCGGCCGCACTGCTGAGTGCCTGTGCGCCCAATGAGCCGATCGCGACCCAGCCAGGCACCACGCCTCAGGTCTGGACCGGCTCGCCCGCTCCGGCGCCGACTGAGCACCACGGTGCGATGGGGCACGAAGCCCCGGGTCCCGGTGCGCCGACGGCTCCGACTCCGGCGAATACGCTGACCGCCGTCATCAACGGTCCCGACGGATCCCAGGTTGCCGCGGCGACCATCGAGTTCATCGACGACGACGCCTTCGCCACCGTCACCGTGCAGACCACCGCGCCGGGCAAATTGACCCCGGGTGCGCACGGTCTACACATTCACGATGTCGGCAAGTGTGAGGTCAACTCGGTGGCGCCCAACGGGGGCGCGCCAGGCGACTTCCTCTCTGCCGGCGGGCATTTGCAGGGCGGCGGTCAGGGCGGTCACCCCAACCACGCCGGCGACCTGGCCTCGCTGCAGGTCCGTGGCGACGGGAGCGCATTGCTGGTCACCACGACAAATGCCTTCGACCGGGCCGATCTGGTGGACGGGGACGGCACGACGATCATCATCCACGCCAACCCCGACAACTTCGCCAATATCCCCGCCGATCGCTACCAGCAGTCCAACGGCGCCCCGCCGCCGGACGAAACCACCCTGGCTACCGGAGACGGTGGCAAGCGGGTCGGCTGCGGTGTCCTGCGCGCCGGGTGAGTCCCGGCTGATCGCTGAGGGCCGTCGATGACAGTCGGTCGGATCGACTTCGCCGGGTCGGCGCGCCCCACACTGGGTGTCGAGTGGGAGTTCGCACTCGTCGATGCCGACACCCGCGATCTGAGCAACGAGGCCGCGGCGGTGATCGCCGATATCGGTGAAAACCCAAGGGTGCATAAGGAATTGCTCCGCAACACCATCGAGGTCGTCACCGGGGTGTGCGACACCGTCGGCGAGGCGATGGAGGATCTGCGCGCCACGCTGACCTCCACGAACGAGGTCGTCCGGGAGCGCGGGATGGAGCTGTTCTGCGCCGGGACCCATCCGTTCGCCGAGTGGTCCGAGCAGAAACTCACCGATGCGCCGCGTTACGCGGAGTTGATCAAGCGCACCCAGTGGTGGGGTCGCCAGATGTTGATCTGGGGTGTGCACGTGCACGTCGGCGTGTCCTCTGCGCACAAGGTGATGCCGATCATCTCCTCACTGCTCAACCAGTACCCGCACCTGTTGGCGTTGTCGGCTTCTTCGCCGTTCTGGGCCGGCGAGGACACCGGCTATGCCAGCAATCGGGCGATGATGTTCCAGCAGTTGCCGACGGCGGGGCTGCCCTTCCAGTTCGAGACGTGGCGGCAATTCGAGCGATTCGTGCACGACCAGAAGACCACCGGAATCATCGACCAGATCAATGAAGTCCGTTGGGACATAAGGCCTTCGCCGACGCTGGGTACCGTGGAGGTGCGGGTTTTCGATGGCGTCTCCAACCTGGGTGAACTGTCTGCCCTGGTGGCTCTGACCCACTGTCTGATCGTCGACTTGGATCGGCGCTTGGAAGCCGGGGAGCAGCTTCCTGTCATGCCGCCCTGGCATGTGCAGGAGAACAAGTGGCGTGCCGCGCGGTACGGCCTCGACGCCATCATCATCCTTGACGGCGACAGCAACGAACGGCTCGTTACCGAGGACCTCGAGGACCTGTTGACCAGACTGGCGCCGGTTGCCGAGTCGCTGCACTGTGCCGACGAACTCGCCGCGGTGGCCGAGATTCCGCGGTGCGGCGCGTCCTACCAACGGCAGCGCCGGGTAGCCGAAGAGCACGACGGTGATCTGCGTGCGGTGGTCGATTCCCTGGTCGGTGAACTCCATGTCTAGTCGGTCTGGTCGGTCTGGTCGCCGCCGCCGCGGGATGGCACTGCTGACCGTCGCACTGGTTTGCGTCGGGTGTAGCCGGGCGATTGACGGCAATCCGGTGGCGACTCCCGGGCAGGGCGGAATCACCGCCGACGGTGCGCTGCTGGACACCACATGTGGGCGATACGTGGCGATGGACCCGTCCGCCCGCCGCGAGGTGATCATCGCGATCGGCGAAGCCGGTAACCGGCTGGTCGCATTGGGCCCCGATGCCTGGGTGGACCTGGCGGCCGCGTTGTGCACCTTCGTCGATCCGGGAGCCCGGGTCGCCGAAGTCCTCCAGGGCGCCGTCAGGTAGCGCCGTGAGTCCCGCCGCGTGCCCGATGTTCCCGCTGCAGTCGGCACTGCTGCCGGGTGACACCCTTCCGCTGCGCATCTTCGAACCCCGCTACTCCCAGCTGGTGCAGGACTGCCTGGCCGCTCCGGATCCGGCCTTCGGTGTGGTGATGATCAGCCGAGGCTGGGAGGTCGGTGGGGGCGACGTTCGCAGCGACGTGGGCGCGATGGCCCGGATCGTGCACCACGCCGAACTCGGCATGGGTCAGTACGAACTGATCGCGGCCATCGGCGAGCGAATCCGCGTGACGCAGTGGCTGCCAGACGACCCCTACCCCCGGGCCGCGGTGGAAGCCTGGCCGGACGAGTCTGGACCGGAGGTCGGACCGGAACGGATCGGCGGTGTGATCGACCGCATTCTCGCCCTCTACCGGCGGGTGGCCGAGGTGCGCGGGTTGGGTCTGCCGGACGACGCGCTGGCCGTCGCCCCGGACGTCGCCGACGATCCCTGCCGGCACATTTACGCACTGGCCGCCCGCGTACCGATGGGCCAGGCCGATCGGTATGACGTCTTGGCCGCACCGACCCTGGCCGCCCGTGTCGACGCCCTGACCGACGCCATTGAGACCATCTCGGCGATGGTGGAGTTCCAGCTGTCCGACCCGGACGAGACCGGTTAGCGTTCGGCGGCGAACTTGCGCAGCGATTCGATCTGGGTGGGGTCCAGCGACGGCCGCACGTTCTCCCGGGCCTTCGCCAAGTCATCGGCGGTGACATCGGCCGCGTCGATGGAGCGGCGCATCGCGGTCAGCGCTGACTCGCGAAGCAGGGCGACGCAGTCGGCGGCGCTGTAGCCGTCCAATTCCGCGGCCAGATCCTTGAGATTCACTTCTTCGCTCAGCGGCACCGACTTGGCGGCCGTCTTGAGGATCTCGAAGCGAGCTTCGGCATCGGGCGGCTCGACGAACACCAGCCGCTCAAGCCGGCCTGGCCGCAGCAGCGCGGGGTCGATCAGCTCGGGCCGGTTGGTAGCACCCAGCACGACCACGTCGCGCAGCGGCTCGATGCCGTCGAGCTCGGTCAGCAGTGCGGCCACCACCCGGTCGGTCACACCGGAGTCGAAGCTTTGCCCACGGCGGGGTGCCAGTGCGTCGATCTCGTCCAGGAAGATCAGCGACGGAGCCGAATCCCTCGCGCGGCGGAACAACTCGCGCACCGCCTTCTCCGAAGAGCCAACCCACTTGTCCATCAACTCCGCGCCCTTGACGGCGTGCACACTGAGCCGTCCGGAACTGGCCAGTGCGCGGACCACGAAGGTCTTGCCCACGCCGGGCGGCCCGAAAAGCAGAACGCCCCGCGGCGGGTCGACCCCGAGGCGGGCGAATGTGTCGGGGTGCTGCAGCGGCCAGAGCACCGCCTCGGTCAGCGCCTGCTTGGTCGCCACCATGTCGCCGACATCCTCCAGCGTCACCGAGCCGACGGACAGTTCCTCGGTGTTGGACCGCGACAGCGGCCGGATGACGCTCAGCGCGCCGACCAGGTCCTCCTGCTTGAGTACCGGTGCCTCGGTGTCCTCGCTGGCCCGGGCAGCGGCCCGCAGTGCCGCCTCCCGCACCAGGGCGGCGAGATCGGCTCGCACGAAACCAGGTGTCCGGTCAGCGATTTCGTCGACTTTGAGGTTCTCTGCGGGGACGTCGCGGAGTAGCACCTCGAGAAGCGCCTTTCGGGTGGCTCCGTCGGGCAGGCTAAGGCCGAGTTCACGGTCGCAGAGGTCCGGCGCACGCAGACGCGGATCGACCGAGTCCGGTGCCTGGGAAGTCGCCACCAGCGCCACACCCGGTGCGGCAACGGCCTTGCGCAGTTCGCCGAGGATCATGGTGGCCACCGGTTCGGGCGGCTCGGGCAGCAGCGCGTCGATGTCGGTCACCAACAGCACCCCGCCGCCGTTGAGGACGTCGGCCACCGCCCGGGCCACGGCCTGCTGACGTTCGGTGGCTGCCAGCGCGCCGGTGTCGGGGCCGTCCAGTCGGACCAGGCGCCGGCCCGCGCATACCGCCCGCACCAGTCTGGCCTTACCCACTCCGGCCGGTCCGGTGACCAGCACGCCGAGATTGGGCTTGGCGCCCAGCTTCTCCAAAAGTTCAGGCTGGTCGAGTGCCAGCTTGAGCCACTCGCTGAGCCGTCCGGCCTGGACGTGCTGACCCTTGAGATCATCGATGCTGATCGCCGGTTCATCCGGCCACTGGGTGGGCTGGCTGACCGAGGGCGTGGAACCAGTGACCGCCGCACCGGCGCTGTCCCCGCCACCCCAGGTGACCGATGAATTGGGCTGTACCGAAACGGGCCCGACCGGATCGGTGCCGGTGACGGTCAGTAGTTCCGAGGTCCAGGTGATGCCGACCGAGGTCGCCAGCGCGGCACTGGCTCCCGATGTCGACGTCCCCGGTCCGAGGTCGCGGGGCAGCAGCGAGACAGTGTCGCCGACTGTCAGGACCTTGCCCAGCAACGCCTGACGCAGAGTGCTGGAGGACACCGATCGGGTGGCCAGCGCGGAGCCGCTCAGTGTGACCGACCGGGCTCCGTAGACGGCCACCGCCGACACCAGGACCGAGGCGTTCTCTCGAAGTCCGGCGTTGGACAGTGTCACGTCGTCAAGCAGGGCGGTACCGGCCGGGGTTCCGGGGGGAGCGATACCGACGACGGCGGCGGTGGCCCGGGAACCGGTGAGCGACACCGCATCCCACTCTCGGATACCGAGGGCCGCGATGGCCTCAGGATGCAGGCGTACCACGCCCCGACGGGAGTCCAGTGCCGCGGTGTTGAGCCGGGCCGTCAGGGTGAGGCTGCTAGGCGGTCCCTTGAGGTCGGAGACGAGTTCGGTCAATGGTCAGCCTCCTGGCTTGCGTAAACCCAACCGGGTGGACCGGCGGTGCGGTTGCTGGGCACTGCGGGTGGCGCGACGGGCGGCGCGACGTTGCCGCGAGGTGTCGTTCCAGGTCTCCGGATGCGCGGCCGCCCAGCGTTGGCTGCGCGCGGCGAACGGCATGTGCAGCACGTAGGCGGCGATGATCAGCAGGATCAACAGGTAGGGGAAGACGAAGGCGCCGGCCGCGACGATCGCCACCATGGCCAGCAGAGGGGCCACCATATTCGGAGACACCGTGAAGGTGTGGATCTTTCGCATCGGGATGCGACTGACCACCAGCAGCGAGACCGCGATCATCCAGACGATCACCACCGCCTCGGCGGTCTGCGTCGACCACCACGGACCCGGCCACTGCATCTTGGCGGCCAGTGGTCCGATGGCCCCGATGGCACCGGCCGGCGCAGGCATCCCGACGAAATAGTCCTTGGTGTAGAGGGGCTGGTCGGAGTCCAACAATGCATTGAATCGGGCCAGGCGCAGCACGATGCACACTGCGTAGAGCAGTACCACGATCCAGCCCACCCGATTGTGGGACAGCAGGGTCGCCCAGACGATGAACGCCGGTGCCACACCGAAGTTCACCGCATCGGCCAACGAGTCGATCTCCTCGCCCATCCGGGAGGTGGCGTTGAGAACCCGGGCGATGCGGCCGTCCAAGGCGTCGAGGATCGCTGCCGAGGCCAGCAGTGCCATGGCCTCGGTGGGGCGGTTCTCCAGTGCGTACTTGATCGACGTCATTCCCAGGCAGATCGCCAGCACAGTCGCCGCGCTGGGCAGAATCCGCCGATTGATCGGGTTGACCCGAGGTTGTGGCCTCATGGCAACCGGGCCAGCACCGTCTCGCCGGCCAGTGAGCGCTGACCGAGTTCGATCAGCACCTCCGAACCGGCCGGCAAATAGGTATCAAGCCGCGAACCGAACCGGATGAGTCCGTAGGTGTCCCCGATATCCACCGTGTCGCCGGGGTGCACATCGCAGATGATGCGGCGCGCAATCAGTCCGGCGATCTGTACGACCACCACTTCATGTCCTTCCGGCGTGCGGATCACCACGCTGTTTCGCTCATTGTCCGCACTGGCCGCCGGCAATTCCGCGGAATGAAAACTCCCCGGGCGATGCTGGACAGCGACCACCTCGCCGCTGACCGGAACGCGCTGCACGTGGGCGTCGAACAGGGACAGGAAGACGCTGATCCGCGGGACCGGGACAGTGCCGAGTCCCAATTCGGCGGGCGGGGCCACGTTCTCGATGAGACACACCAGGCCGTCGGCAGGGGAGACGACCAGCCCGGGCCGGGTGGGAGGCACTCGCGGCGGATGCCGGAAGAAGCCCGCGTTCGCCGCCGCGGCGGCCAGACCGGCCCGGCGGACCCAGGGTCGGTTGCGGCCCAGCGCTGCCGTAGCCATACCGGCGGCAATGAACGGGAAGCCCGCCGGGTGGACCGGCGGAATCGTGGACCTCACCAGGGCGGCCAACCGCTGCGGGCCGGACAACTGTTCGGTATCGGGGCGTCTGGCCATCGGCGTGAGTCTAGTGCGACAGATCCCAGATGGTGACCTGCTTGCCGGCCGATATCTCGGTGATCTCCGCGTCGATGTCGAGCAGGCAATTCGCCGAGGCCAGCCAACGCAGGTGGTGAGAGGCCGGCGGGCCGTAGCTGCTGACGGTGCCGGCATCGGGGTCGTATACGCCGCGCCGGAACTGCCGCTTACCGGCGGGGGAGGTGATGGTCTCGGCCAGCACCGCGGTGCGCCGCGGCCGGTCCGGGTTCGACAGCCCCATGGCGGCACGCAGGGCCGGACGCAGGAACACCTCGAAGGACACCAGGGCGCTGACCGGGTTGCCGGGCAGCGTGACGATGGCGGTGCCGTCCGGAAGGGTCCCGGCGCCCTGCGGCATCCCGGGTTGCATGGCGACTTTCACGAACTCCACGGCTGAATTGGCGCCGAAGGTGTCCTTGACCACTTCGTAGGCACCCGCGCTGACACCGCCGGAGGTGATCACCAGATCGGCCTGATCGGTGTAGCGGTTGAGCACCGCGCGGAACTCCCCGACGTCGTCCCCGCAGGTCGCCACCCCGACCACCTCCGCCCCGGCCTCGCGAACCGCCGCGGCCAGCATGAGGGCGTTGGACTCGTAGATCTGGCCGGGCCGCAGCGGCGTTCCGGCGGGCACCAACTCCGATCCGGTGGACACCACCAGCACGCGTTGGCGGGGCAGCACGGTCAACTGCGCGAGGCCCAGTGCGGCTGCCAGGCCCAGCGCGGCCGCGCTGATGACCTGCCCGGCGCGCAGCACGGTCGTCCCGGCCAGGACGTCCTCGCCGGCCTTTCGGATGTGCTGCCCGGGCCGCGGGCAGGCGCTCACGGCCACCACGTCGACGCCGGCGTCGGTCAGTTCCACCGGAACCACCGCCGTCGCGCCGTCGGGCACCGGTGCACCGGTCATGATCCGGTGCGCGGTGCCCGGCGCGAGTGTCAAGGCGTCGGTACGCCCGGCCGGGATGTCCTCGGCCACCGGGAGTTTCACCGGACTGCCCGGACCGGCTGCGGCGAGATCGCCGTCGCGCACGGCGTAGCCGTCCATCGCGGAGTTGTCGAACACCGGCAACGACAGCGGCGCAACCACATCCGCGGCAAGAACCAATGCCTCAGCGTCGGCCAGTCCGACCGCGGTCGGACTACCGGCGCGGATCAACCCGGCGACGACGTGCTGATGTTCCTCGACGCTACGCATCACACAGGGAAGGTGACGCCGGTCAACTCCTCGGAGACATTCCACAGCCGTTCTTGGACGGCGACATCTTTGGACAGCTTGCTGGAGTCGACGAGGACGGGGTGGCCGCGAAGTTCACGGAAGCCGTCCGGGCCGTAGTACTGCCCGCCGCGCACTGCCGGGTCGGTGGCCGCGCGCAGGGTGGGCAGTGCCCCCATCTCAGCGGTGTTGAGGACCTTGCCGGAGATCCAGTCGACCCCCGGCAGGGTGGCGCCGGGGATGTGGCGGACCAGTTCGGTAGCCGCGACACCCGGATGTGCCGCCACGGCAATGGTTTTCGACTTCGCGGCGGCCAGCCGGCGCTGCAGGTCGTAGGCGAACATCAGGTTGGCGAGTTTGGATTGGCCGTAGGAAGCCACCCGGTCGTAGCGGCGCTTCTCCCACTGCAGGTCCTCGAAGTCGATCTTGGCCTTGATGTTGTGGGCGATGCTGGCGACCACCACCACCCGCGAACCGTCCACTCCCAGCAAGTTCGGCAGCAGGATTCCGGTGAGGGCGAAGTGCCCGAGGTGGTTGGTGCCGAACTGCAACTCGTACCCGTCGGCGGTCGTCGACTTGGGCGGGTACATCACGCCGGCGTTGTTGATCAGCAGGTCGATCCGCGGGTAGGCGGCGGCCATTTCGGTGGCCGAGTCCTTGGTGGCGGCCAGGGAGCCGAGATCCAGTCTGTGCACCGTCACCTCGGCGCCGGGGGTAAGCCCGCGGATTCGTGCCGCCGCCGATTCGCCTTTGGCGGTGTCGCGAACCGCCATCACCACCTTGGCGCCGCGGGCGGCCAGCACCCGGGCGGTGTCGTAGCCGAGTCCGGTGTTGGAACCGGTGACGACGGCCAGCCGGCCGGCCTGGTCGGGAACGTCCTTCTCAGTCCACTTCATGGGTAGAACATACGTGGAGCCCGGATACCGATATAGGGCAGCTACTGGGAATTCAGTGCGCGCACGGCTTCGATACGGGCCTGAAGTTGTTCGGTGTTGGCCGCGGCTACCGGCGGTCCGCCACAGATCCGGCGCAGCTCGTTGTGAATCCAGCCGTGCGTGCGACCGGACCGGTGGTGGGTGGCGGCCACCAGGGCGTTGAGTTCCCGGCGCAGCTCCCGCAGTTGCCCGTGGGTGGTCCGGGGTGGGCCGCCGTTGGCTGTTCTCTTGGTCAGCTGTTCTTCCTGCCTGCGGCGCAGCAGATCCCGCATCGACTCCGCATCGAGAAGACCCGGGATACCGAGGTAGTCGGCCTCTTCGTCGCTGCCGGCGGGTGTCGCCGTGCCGAACGACGAGCCGTCGAAGATCACCTGATCGAGTTCGGCTTCGGCGCTGAGGTATTCGATCTTGTTCTCCGCCTCGCCGGACTCGTCGCGCTTCTGCGCGGCCAATTCGGCGTCCAGCGGATCTTCCAGGGTCTCCCGATGCGGCTTGCCTAGGACGTGATTGCGCTGTGCCTCCATCTCGCTGGCCAGCAGCAGCAGGTTGGGCACCGACGGCAGGAAGATGCAGGCCGTTTCGCCGGGGCGCCGGGAACGCACGAAGCGTCCGATCGCCTGGGCGAAGAACAACGGCGTCGAAGCACTGGTCGCGTAGACACCCACCGCGAGTCGCGGTACGTCGACACCCTCGGAGACCATCCGCACCGCCACCAGCCACCGGGAGGTTCCCTCGCCGAACGTGGCGATGCGCGCCGAGGAGCGTTTGTCGTCGGAGAGCACCACGGTGGGAGCCTCGCCGGTGATCTTGTGCAGTAGCTCGGCGTAGGCACGCGCTGCGGTCTGATCGGAGGCGATGATCATGCCGCCGGCGTCGGGCACGTGCTCGCGCAGGCCACGCAGTCGGGTGTCGGCGGCGGCGATGACCGCGGGCATCCACTCACCGGCCGGGTTGAGGGCCGTCCGCCAGGCCCGCGCGGTCTGCTCGGCGGTCAGCGGTTCGCCCAGCCGCGCCGCGTGTTCTTCGCCGGCGCTGTCACGCCAACGAGCCTCGCCGGAGTAGGCCATGAACAACACCGGTCGCACGACGCCGTCGGCGAGTGCGTCGGAGTAGCCGTAGGTGTGGTCCGCCCTGGATTGCTTGAAGCCCGCGCGATCCTCTTCGTAGGTGACGAAGGGGATGGCGCTGTCGTCACTGCGGAACGGGGTTCCGGTCAAAGCGAGGCGTCGCGTCGCATCATCAAAGGCTTCCCGGATCGCCTCTCCCCAGCTCTTGGCGTCGCCGCCGTGGTGGATCTCGTCGAAGATCACCAGCGTCTTGCGGTTCTCGGTGCGCACCCGGTGCCGCGTCGGGTGGCTGGCCACCTGGGCGTAGGTGACCACGACGCCGTGGTACTCATCGGAGGTCTGGGAATTGGAGTTGGAGAACTTGGGATCCAGTGAAATGCCGACCCGTGCGGCAGCCTGCGCCCACTGGCTCTTGAGGTGTTCGGTCGGAACCACGATGGTGACGGTCTCGACGTCGCCCTCGGCCAGCAGTTCGGCAACGATACGCAGGGCGAATGTGGTTTTGCCGGCACCGGGGGTCGCGACGGCCAGGAAATCACGAGGCCTGGCGGCCAGGTATTTGACCAGCGCCCGACGCTGCCAACCCCGCAATGACCCGGGCGCCTCAACCACCTGCACCCAGGCCTCCCTCCGACCGATGAGACTTTAGTGCAACCGGACGCGGGCGAACGATTCGTGCGGGTGAGCGTGTCCCCTGCCCGCCGCCGGCGAACTCCCGGCGTCCGCCGGGGGCGAACGATCTTGCACTCGCCATGCCAGAGTGCTAAAAATGAGGTTGGCACTCACGACCGGTGAGTGCTAGGTCGGGACGGTGAGACCTAAGCCTCTGACAGCTGAGGTCGTCCGTCGCGGGCACTGTGTCCGACCGAAACGTGTCATTCCCCAACCGGAGGATTCACACCGCAATGTCCAAGATTATTGCGTACGACGAAGAGGCTCGCCGCGGCCTCGAGCGGGGCCTCAATGCCCTCGCCGACGCGGTCAAGGTCACGCTCGGCCCCAAGGGCCGCAACGTCGTCCTGGAGAAGAAGTGGGGTGCTCCCACCATCACCAACGACGGTGTGTCCATCGCCAAGGAGATCGAGCTCGAGGACCCCTACGAGAAGATCGGCGCTGAGCTGGTCAAGGAGGTCGCCAAGAAGACCGACGACGTCGCGGGCGACGGCACCACCACGGCCACCGTGCTGGCGCAGGCCCTGGTTCGCGAAGGTCTGCGTAACGTCGCGGCCGGCGCCAACCCGCTCGGCCTCAAGCGCGGCATCGAGAAGGCCGTCGAGAAGATCACCGAGACCCTGCTGAAG